>JAEXSY010000490.1 GCA_023440105.1 Bacillota bacterium | reverse complement strand
TCCTTGGTAATGGATCATACTTTTCAAGGAAGGTTATTCCGATGGCCATATTAAGCTCCCTTGCAAGTCTACTGAAGGAGTTAACGAAATCACTATCAGCAGCTACAGCAGATTCTTTCAATTTTGTTATATCTTCAGGAATGCTATAACCAATGCTCCACATCTCAGGAAACAATGCAATGTCTGCACCCATTTCCTTAGACCTTCTGCAATATTCCAATCCTTTTTGCCTATTGCCCTCTAAGCTATCCTCAGGCAATAGCTGCAACAAAGCGACTTTCAGATTTTTCATAGTACCCACCCCTTTCTTAGGTGACAGGCACATGAGTTATGACTTATGTGCCTGTCACCTATATATAAAAAACTTATTGTTAATACAATCAATCTCTGCTAAGGCTCCATAGGGAAGTATCATCATTGGTGCTGTATGTCCAAAATTCATATTATACATTATAGGTAAATTCTTAAGGTTCAACTCTTCTTTAATAACTTTATTGATCACTTTCTTATATTCTTCATAATATTTATTGTCATAGGGCTTTCTAAAAATTACTCCATTGACCTTTTCTAGGATGCCTTGTGAACCATAATTTCTAAGCCAGTATTCAAAGTAAGTAGGACTTGGTGTATCCTCTGAGGTTTCTAAAAATAATATTGCATCCTTCCATATCTCTTCCTCTAGCCATAGCTTAGTCCCCTTAAGCATTTCCAATACTTCAATGCAGCCACCAATTAATCTACCCTTTACTTTGCCATTACCCTGTAGAATCTCTACACCCTCATGGGCTTTAGTATTTCTGCTTATATTTTTATTACTTTCATCCCATGGTAGATAATCACTAGTCCATATACTTGATGAGGGTATTTCTCCGATTTCCTCTGTGCTAAATAATACCTTATTAACCCAGTATTTCGTATAGTCGAAGATCTTAACATTTTCAGCAAACTCCGATAAGATAGCTGGTCCATAAAAACTAGCTATTCCAGCCTTTAGGCACATCATATGGGCTACTGTGGTATCTGAGTATCCAATAAATACTTTCGGGTTTTCCTTTATAACATTAAAATCAATAAAAGGCAGCATCCTAATGCTTTCGTCTCCACCAATACAGGAAAAAATACCTTTAATAGAGCTATCCTTAAAAGCATTGAGAAAATCCTCTGCTCTTTTTTCAGGATGTTTATATAAATATTCACTTCCTTTTAAAGTATGCTTCATCTCAATAACCTCAAGTCCAAACTCCTCTTGAAGCCTCTTCTTCCCCTGGTTATATCTCCATAATATTTCCTTATCTCCTGCCCCTCCCCAGGATAAGCTTACAGCAGCTATTTTATCTCCCTTTTTTAGTGTAGGTGGTTTTATCAAATTTAGCACAACTCATCACCCCTTTTCTAAATTATACTATAAATTAGCAGTCATAATTACGAGTTATATTTAAATATAAAAAGAAAGCTTAGCCATTGATATAACATGGCTAAGGCAAAAAACTCTTCTTATTTATTATAAAGCTTACAATTAATAATTCTGTACCAAATAAGTCATACCTCATGTGCCTGTCACCCTCTTGATTTCCTGTTTTCAATGGTTTATACTATAATTACCATAAAGAGTGCGCGAGAGACAAGCTCGTTGACCGCACAGCAACCTGCCAAAAGGTAAGGTGCTAATGCTTGTATGATGGGAGATAATGATCAGACCGTAACTCCCATCATTAACAATGGGAGTATTTTTATGCCCTCTTTGTGGTAAACACATTTTAAAGGAGGGCATTTATTATGCTTAAAAACAATCGTACACTTGAAAACTTGCTTGAACCGAACTGCAAAATCTATCTTTACCTTGCAGATGAAGAAACCTCTGCTAATTTTATCAAAAATGCAGATGAAGAAGGTTTTACCTTCGGAGATGGTGTAAAAGCTTCGAAAAGAAAACCCGATGCCATAATGGCTCTAAACAATGATAAGACTATTAACTATCTTGGCTTTGTGGGGCACTTAGCATTTCACAATCCTGAAGCTTCAACCACTTATTTGGTAAGAGTGGATTATAAAAAATACTTATCAGGCGAAGAAAATTATATGTACACAACTACTTCAAAAGAAAATATAGTAAAGAATGAAAAGCAAGAACCACGAATGAGCGACGGAACCGCAACAGTATTAGTCTATGATAAATCTATCGGTATGGACTGTGAGTTTGAAAAATGGCTCATACAGGAGGGCTTCTCATATTGGCGATACAGCAAAGGATGGTATGATACTGACTGCTGCATGTCCATCAATCTCAATAACAAATTGATAGCTCGTGGTAGGCCTGGAAAAAAGATAACCGAACCTCTTTGTCATCACGCAATCACTATCGAAGAATTTAAAACTATCTATGCAATCTTTAAAAAGTATAAAGGAATGAACCCTCTCCAGTTCTAAAAAAAACAGACCCCAATCTCAATTGGAGAAAGGCGGTCTGTTGCTATTTCTTATATTCTTACTATGAAGTATCATCTTATTTTCAGTGTTCAACTGTTTTAAAACTATCACCGTCGGTAAACTCCATATTATCAGGAAGATCAGCAATAATATATTACGAGCTATAACGAAAAAAATAAGTCATAACTCATGTGCCTGTCACCTATATAGCTTTGCATCCAGCTCACTAGAAATAGCCATATTATAAATGTAAACATTGCTTATTTCTATAGCAAATAATTTTTGCATGTGTTCAGATAAATTTAGTTTCTCGAAATTTTTGTGATAATCCATTACATAATCTCTGATATTTCCAACGTTAGGCTGTATATAATAGTTTAGTGCATCCTTAGGAATATCATAATTTTTAGTTAGTACTTCTGGGAACATTCTTCCACCAAACAAATCCGCAATAAATCTAACATAAGCATAAGTTACAATTAATTCTGGATGTTCTTCATTTACTTCATTTATTCTTGCTACACATGCTTCTGTAGAAGGTAACAACTTCATTTCTGATAGCTTATCTCCAGCTAGAACTTGTAAGTCCTTTTTTATTAATTCAGATCTATACAATTCTTTCGTAACAAAATATTTAATACTCTCATGGTTTAAATGCTTATCGAGAGAATCCTCTATAGCTTTATACATAGCATGTAAATTAAAGATATACTCAATATAGCCTTCTTTACTTGCTTTACCTTCAATCAATCTCTTAATAAACCCACTTTTTTCAGATGCCAAGTGCAAAGCATTAGTATTGTTTCTTATGTTCATCATAAAATCCATAGTTATT
>JAEXSY010000052.1 GCA_023440105.1 Bacillota bacterium | reverse complement strand
CCTGCAAAAGGATAAGCGGGTAGTTATTAATATCAAGGGCAGTAATGGAGTCAGGTCCATTAAAATTACTGGGACCGACTAATACTAAGGTATCATCCATAAGCTTTGTATACATTAGACTGTTATCCTCAGGCTCCTTAAAGGATAAGGCTATATCGGAAATATTACTGGATATATTAGCTTCAATATTATCGATGGCGGTATTATTAAGCCTTATATCCAGGGCCGGAAAATGTTTTTTTGCGTTGTATAAAACTATTGGTATAGAAGAGTTTGATAGGTTATAATAGGAGTCAATTATTACTATGCTCTTAGCCATTTTAAAGCTTTCAATATCTTCTAACATTCTGTCATAGGACTGAACCATTGTTTCTACGTGCTTCAATATAGTTCTGCCTTCTGCTGTAAGCTCAACCCCTTTGTTGCTTCTCTCAAAAAGTTTTACTCCAAAGCGGTTTTCCATGTTGCTTAGCTGCTGACTTAATGCGGATTGAGATATATGGGAAAGGCTTGCGGCCTTTGAAATACTTTTATAGGTTGCCACGTCGTAGAAAGACTTAAAGGTGTCAATATTCATTAATAATCATCCTTATTTAAAATAACATAATAAGTTATTTTACATTATATTTAACAAATTTACAAGTGAAGCGAGGAATAATCGTGAAAATGATTATTAACAAATTTATAAAGCTTTGTTTCTCTATATTTTATATATTAATGGTATGATTAGATGAATATAATAATATGACAAAGGAGGGTTATGATGCAGGAATATATTCTGGTTTTTGATGAGTACTCCCAGGTCATAGGCTTTAACAGCAAGGCAGAAGCAGAAGCTTATGCTCTTCAATGGATAGATAAAATCAAAGAAGAATTTGCAGCCTCCCGTGACACGGAGGTAGGAAATGCTTTCGATGACTATGCAGGAATCAAGGCTGCAGGGATAAGAAGTGGAAGCTTGCATGCTTATAAGGTAGTTGATGTGATTAAAGCTCTTGATAGATCAGAAGCACTGGAAAAGGAAGCTTTAAAAGGACTTTTGGAGGAGGAACAAATTCATTTTGAAAGGGATCAGTATTCTGAGATTAATTTAGCACTTGATTTAGCTCCGGAAATACAGCTGTTTAACGATTTTGATGGAGAGGTTAATTACCCTTAGGCAGCAGTAAAGAATAATAATTATGGAGATGAAGAAATGGACTATAGAAAAATACTAAAAACCTTTAAGGACCAGAGAAAGGATAAATGGGATAAAAAGGCAGAAAAGTACTATAATAATCCTGAGTCTGCTGATTCATTATTAAATAATGCAGAAGATAAGGCTTCAAAGAAGGAAAAGGGACCAATCAAGGAGATATGGCATAAGCTTAAGCTCATTATAGCTTTGGCCAGAGACTGGTCAAAGGGGAGATATCGTGAGGTTTCTAAGGGTAATATGATACTTATATTAGCAGGAATAATATATTTTGTATCCCCATTAGATATAATCCCAGATTTTATAGTAGGGCTCGGTTTTCTTGACGACGCTGCTATTTTGACTTTTGTGATAAATCGTTTAGATAAGGAGATAGAAAAATACCGTGAATGGAAGAATAATTCTCTGCAGGGTATATAATAAAATGAGGAGCTTAAATTTAAGCCCCTCATTTTATTTTTATGCTATTATAGACCTCTAGAGTCATAAGAGCAGTATTGGTCCAAGAAAACAAGCTGCTTCGTTCTAAGCCCTTTCTCCTAAGAATAAGCCTTAGTTCAGGATTGTTTAAAACCTTTATTAAGGCCTCGGAAAGTTCCTCTTCTATCCTGGGGTTCACTAGAATGCCGGAGTCACCTACCACCTCGGGTATAGAGGTGGTATTGGAGGTAATCACAGGAGCACCACAGCTCATTGCTTCTAATGGGGGAAGGCCAAAGCCTTCATAAAAGGATGGGTAGATAAATACGCTGCAGTTATTATATAGATATGGAAGCTGCTCCTCCTCTAAATAGCCCAAAAATTTTATTCTGTCACTTAGCTCAGTTTTCATTGCTTCATTGTATAATTGTTCCCCTTCATCTCTTAAGGCACCACCTATAACTAGATAATGCTCTTCCTTTAGGCTTCTATATATTTTTTTAAAGCTATCTATCACACCTCTTACATTCTTTCTAGAGCTAAAACCACCCAAATACAATATATATGGTTTATCTATCTTGAAAAGCTCATAGAGTTTGTTTTTGCAGAGATTCTTATCTAAAGGTTTAAATATTTCTTTGGCTGCTAAAGGAATTACATGTATAGCTTCTTCTGGATACCAGGGGAAAAATCTAATAATATCCTCTTTAGAATAATTCGATACTGTTATTAAGCTAGTAGATTTCTCTATAACCTGAGGCATTTTTTTTAGAAAGCCCTTAAGGTACCCTTTTCCCACGGTTTCTGGCATAAGGTAGGGAATTAAATCATGGATAGTAGTTATACATTTTTCTCCTAGAGAGTGTTCTATACCTAAACCATTCTGAGGGACGTGATAAATATCTATATTCTCTTTATGGTTGTAATAGGGAAAGTAATTGGCTTCAAAGAAGCGCTGATGCTTTTTTGAGGTCAATATAATTTGTGAATTCTGCTTTTTGTAAGCTTTATACTCACCTCCGCACCAGAAAAGAGTATATTGATTATTGTGGTCCATCTCTAATAAATTCTTTATTAAAGCTTGTGTATAAGTGCCTATACCAGTGCCTTTGTAAAGAGTTACTCCTCTTGCATCAATTGCTATTTTCATAAGGTTGCTCCTAAAATTCACTTATATATTAATAATATTATTCTCATGTCCCCTTGGTGAATAATTATCACAGCATATATTTATGCTTCATATACTAAAAAAAGAAGCAGTTAACGGAGGAATTTATATATTTTGGATAAGGCTTTGGAGATTTTAGAAAATAGCTATGGGCTTAAGATACATTCTGCCATTAAGGAAAAAAGTGTTTATAAAGTTTATTCTGAGGAAGGCTGCTACTGCTTTAAGCTTATTAGATATAAGTATTCTCACTTTAAATTTATAATTTCTACCATGAAGCATTTGGAAAAAAGGGGCTTTAAGGAGCTTGTACCCATTATTCCTACAATAGGCGGTGAAAGCTTTATAGCCTTTGGTGAAGGCTATGGCTATCTATCCCCGTGGCTCAGAGCTAGAGAATGTAATTATGATAATCCAATCGATTTACAGGAGGCCTCTAAGGTATTAGCCAGGCTCCATAATCATAGTGAAGGCTTTATTATTAAGGATGATATTTTACCTAGAATTGGATGGCTTAGCTGGGTTCGAACCTTTGAAACTAGAAAAAAAGAAATATTG
>JAEXSY010000416.1 GCA_023440105.1 Bacillota bacterium | reverse complement strand
GCTGCCTGGGGAAGTGTACCTAGAAGCATAGAAATGCCTTTACTATATGAAGACATAAACATAAGGGGAACACTTAACATGATGGAAGCAGCCAGACAAAATAATGTTAAAAAGTTTGTTTATGCTTCCAGCTCATCAGTATATGGTGATGAGCCTAAGCTTCCTAAAAGAGAAGGAATCGAGGGAAATGTACTTTCCCCTTATGCTCTTACTAAGAGAGTTGATGAAGAGTATGGAAAGCTCTATACAAAGCTTTATGATTTAGATACCTACGGAATGAGATATTTCAATGTCTTTGGAAGAAGGCAGGATCCTAATGGAGTTTATGCAGCGGTAATTCCTAAATTTATAAAACAGCTTATGAATGATGAACGGCCTACTATTAATGGTGACGGAAAACAATCTCGAGATTTTACATATATAGAAAATGTCATTGAGGCAAATTTAAAGGCCTGCGCAGCATCCTCAGAGGCAGCTGGACAAGCTTATAATATAGCTTATGGAGGAAGAGAGTATTTAATTGATATCTATTATGAATTGAGTAAAGCAATAGGAAAGAATATAGAACCGATCTTTGGACCAGATAGAAAAGGTGATATTAAACATAGTAATGCAGATATAAATAAAGCCAAAGAGCTTTTAGGCTATGAAGGTGAATGGAGCTTTGAAAAAGGAATTAAAGAGGCCCTAGCATGGTACAGGGAGAACTTATAATGGTAAAGCACCAGAGAGGTAGAAGTTTATTTACTAAATACAAGAAAATATTATTTTTCCTGAGCAAAGGCATTTCCATATTTCCCAAAGGTAGCCGTATAAAAATATTACAGTTTTTTAGAGGAACAAAGGGAATTAAAGGTATTGCCTTAAGATACATATTGCTCCGTTCAATTTGTGAAAAGTGTGGAGATAATGTTTCTGTACATGATTCAGTGTATTTATTGAATCCAGATAAGCTTTCTCTTGGTGACAATGTAAGTATTCATCCAATGTGTTATATTGACGCAGCTGGAGGTATTGAAATTGGAAATGATGTATCTATAGCTCATAATGCTACAATTTTATCCACAACCCATACCTTTGAGGATATAAAGGTGCCTATAAAAGATCAAGAGGTTAAATATGAAAAAACTAAGCTTATGGATGATATATGGATTGGATGCAAAGCAACGATTCTTTCAGGTACTGTTGTAGGCAGTGGAGTGGTTATAGCAGCGGGCTCAGTAGTAAATAAAAATATTAATAACAATACAGTTGTTGCAGGAGTACCTGCGAAAAAAATTAAAGACAGGTCAGGTTGCTTATAGGAATTTGAGGTGTATAGATGAAAGAGCAAAATCAATTAGTTATTCTTACTCCAACCTATAATAGGTGCAAGCTATTACCAAAGCTTTATGATAGTTTAAAGGGTCAGAGTGATATGAATTTCCTGTGGCTTATTGTAGACGATGGGAGTACAGATGATACTAAAGAATATGTTGAAAAGCTTATAAAAGAAAACTCTATTAATATTAAGTATATATATCAAGAAAATGGAGGGAAGGGAAGGGCCTTAAATAACGGCTTCTCTTCCTATAAAGATGCTTCTGCCTTTGCCGTGGTAGATAGCGATGACCATTTGCTGCCTGATGCAGTAAAGATAATAAGAGATTATATAAAAAAATATTCTTCACGGAGTGATATAGGTGCGTTCTTTTTTCATTATGTATATGAAAATGGCACAATAATTAAACAGAAGGGCAGACTCATAGAGTCTGACCAGGTAATGAGCCGTTATGAATATAATAATAAGTTTAAATTAAATGATGGATGTATTTGCTATTTAGGCAGTGCCATAAAAGAATATAGATATCCTGAGTATCCAGGTGAAAATTATGTAGGTCCTACGGTAATTCAGATGGAAATGGCTAACAGATATAAGATTGTATTCTCTACAAAAGTGGTAGGAGTGGCGGAATATTTAGAGAGTGGTTTAACTAGATCAGGCAGAAAAATGAGGCTGAGAAATCCTAAGGGTATGATTCATTATTCATTTTTAATGATGGATAAAAAGGCTTCTTTACTGACCAGAATAAAATATTCCATAGCAATATGGCCTTATATTAAGATAGCTAAGACTCCCTTCCGAGAAGTGGTCAAAAAGAAATGGGGATTAATATTTTCCTTATTACCTGGATATCTTCTATATTTAAAATGGGTTAAGGATAATTAATATTCTCGTACAGGAGGACTATTTTGAAAAGTAACAAGGATAATTTAAATGTTATATTACTGTTTTTCTCCATTCTAATTTCTGGTGTTTTATTTTTTATTAATGATAATAGTTCCCTGAGCTTACTGCCTATGCTTCCATTAATATATGGGGTATTACATCTTTCGGTTATTAAGATATATAGATACATAACTAATCCAGGAATGTTTGTTCTTTTTTGTATATCCGTTATACGATATCTTATTATTCCTATATTAATAGTACTAGAACCCTCATATTACGATGAATATGGAACCTTAGCTGAAGGAATACAATTTATGCTATATGAGGAGGTATGTATAGGACTTTTATTAATGTATGTTACAAGAAAATATTATAAGGACAGGGAAAAGTCTTTAACAAAGCCTTATATACCTACAGATAATTATTTAGTTTTCAAAATAATTGTAATAAGCTCGTTACTGGTGGTTATTGTCAACCCTTCGGTATTACAGCAATATAACTTCTTTTTTGTTTCATCTAATAATCTAGAATTAGTAAAAGGAAGATGGATAGTTACTGGAATTGCTGCAATGATTGTAGATTGGGGAAAGCTATTCCTTCCTATTATCCTGGGGTTAAAGCTTATAAAGAAATATAATGAAGATAATAAATCAGGTTATTATTATTTAACTATATTAATTTTTATGTTTTTTAATGTGATGATTTTTAGTGGTACTAGCAGAAACTCCCTGGTGATGCCTGCTGTGGCAAGCATGTTTTTTTTGATGAATGTTTTCCCTGAAAGAGGGAAAAAACTGTTTTATTCCTTTGGTGTTATTATCGCCCTAGTTATATTTAGATTGACATTTTTAAAAGTTGATTATGTTGGTGCCAGTGATATGACATCTTTAATGAGTATAATAGATTATTTAGAAGCGTACTTCTTGGGACCGAAGCAGATGGGAGTTGCGATTTCTGCAAAGGAAATCTATTCAAGCTCCTTTACTATTGATACGGTAATAAACGATATAATGGGTAATTTTCCAGGGCTCAGCCATTTTTTTGACTTAGAAAATAGAACCACTACCTTATATAATTTAGTCTATCATTATGGTGGAGTATCCAGAGATGCAATAATACCGTCCTCAGGTCAGGGCTTATTTTATTTTGGGTATATCTTTTCATTTATACCCCAAGCTCTAATTATTTTAGGAATGGCAAAGGCTGATGAAATGTATAGAAAGTCTAGAGATATAGTGAGTTTATATTTCTATTCCTATTTTGCTGTTAGACTAGGCTTTACTCATATACAGAGTATATCCATAACCTTTAGCTTCATATACTCAATGATATTGCCTATATTATTCTTTATTCAGATTAATAAACTATTCAATACAAGGAGAGGCATAGTAAATGAAAAAAACAAAAATCTTATTTGTGATCAGTAATATAAATATTGGAGGACCGCAAAAAAGCCTATTAGCTCTTCTTGACAGAATAGATTATAACCTCTTTGATGTTTCTGTTCTTGTGATGTATCCAGAGGGAGATTTAAAAAGCTTCTATAATAAAGAAGTTAAGTTTATAGAACCCCCTAGAATTGTTACAGCAGCTACGATACCTAGCAGAAATACAAAGGAGTATTTAAAGGTATTTTTAAAGGAAAAAAGGTTTGATATGTTCTTAGGTGCTCTTAAAGCAATATTTAATAATGTAGCTTTAAAGAAAATCATGAATCAGGAAAGGCAAAAGTTCTGGAAGAAGTTCGGTAGAACCATACCTAAGCTTGAGAATACTTTTGATATGGCCTTTGGTATTCTAGGATTATCTACTTATTATATTGTTGATTGTGTTGAGAGTGAAAAAAAATATCACTGGATAAGAAGTGATACGAGAATATTAAATAGAGATATAGAAATAGACTCATTATATTATAGTAAATTAGATGGTTCGCTATCTGTTTCTAAAGAATGTGGAGATATATTTGTTCATATATATCCATTTATGAAGGATAGGGTGAAGGTTTTTCATAATTATATACCTGTATCATTTTATAATAAGCTGGACTATGATAGAAAGCTTATAGGGAGTTATCAAGGATATTATAAAATAATCAGTGTTATGAGGCTTGATCCTCTAAAAGGAATTGAGATGGCCATAGAAGCCTGTAGCATTTTAATTTCTAAAGGCTATAGAATTAAATGGTTTGTTCTAGGGGATGGAAAGCATAGAAGTGAGGTAGAAAAAATTATTAAGGCGAATAATTTGCAAGAGTCTTTTATACTTCTAGGGTTCCAACTTAATACATTATCTTTAATTAATGAAGCGGATATATTTGTTCATCCTTCCAGAACGGAAGGAAAGTCAAATGCTGTGGATGAGGCGAAATATGCCGGTAAGCCCATAGTAGTAACTAATTATGAAACAGTTGGTGATCAGATAACAGATGGAGTTAATGGATTAATTTGCGATATGAACGGAGAGGCTGTAGCTAAATCCGTTGAGAGATTGATATTAGATGAGACTTTACGGAGTAAGCTTTCCGATGCCTGCAGAGGGTATGAGGATGGAATTAAAGATATTTCAGGATTCTTAAATTCTCTTACCAGTGTTTATTAAGGAGGCAGGGATGGTAAAGAAGTTATTACGTAATGATTATTTTTTGAACTTCACCAACAAGATATATACATTGCTTATTGGTGTATTCTCAACAGCATTTCTCACTAGGTATCTAGGGTTAGAATATAAAGGTGATTTTTCCTATATAACTCAAACGGTGAATATTATAGCTTTAGTATTAGGTTTGGGTTTTAATCAGACCTATTCATTTTTTTACAGAAAAAGTGGGGGAAATAGCTTATCAACCTTCATAAATATTTATACCTTTCAATTTTTAGTATATTCTTTTTTCGGCGGTATGCTGGCTTTACTATTTAATAATACCCTTTATTTATATATTTTTATACTTTTCCCAGCAGCAGTAACCAGCCTACAGCTTGAAGCTACCATGGCAGTGGAAAATATAAGGTTAAAAATAATGCTCCATATGTGGAACTCCACATTTAAAATGTTCGTATATGGGGCATTATTATTAGCCAAGGATATTGTAGGACAGAATCTTTTGTATCCTACTCTAAGTACTATATTTATGAATTTGATTACAGTAGGTATATATATGAGGTATACCAAATGTATTCCTAATTTAAAAAAACTAGACTATTCCTTTATGAAAGAATCTATAAAGTTTAGCTGGCTGCCAATGATTACAGGTTTATTAATAACTTTAAATTATAGTGCCGATGTTATATTTCTAAAGCACATGGGTGATCCAAGAGAATTAAGCTTATATGCTACAGCCGCTGGAATAATGAATTATGCTTGGATGATACCTGATGCCTTTAAAGAGGTATTAGTATCAAGAGTTGCTAGAGCTAGTGATGTTAAGGCTATAAATACAGCTATAAAGGTTTCTTTAATGTCTATAATTATCGTTGTTTTTGGTTATATGCTATTTGGTAAAATATTTATCTCTATACTATTTGGAAAGGAATTTTTGGCAGTTTATAAAGTTACTTTAATCTTATTCTTGGGTGTTCTGAGCATGGTATTTTATAAAATTATTAGCGTGGTCCTCTTGGCAGAAGGGAAGAGGAACTTTTATTTTTGGACATTATTCTTTAGTGTACTAATAAATCTTATAGCAAATGGACTTACTATACCTACCTTTGGAATGTATGGAGCTGCTTGGTCTTCGGTTCTCTCCTATAGCATCTGCGGTTTTGTGTTCCTACTTTATTATGCAGACTTGAAGAAAGTCAAGTTGAAGGAAATATTCTTATTAAGGCCTGATGAAGTAAAGATGCTCTTTAGAAAGAAGAAGCAGTAGGTAGTATTTTCTCATAAAGGACTTGGTGTTGTGATTGGTCATGATACAATGATCGGCAGGAATACAAAGATAATGCAGAATGTTACCATTGGAGGAAGATCTGGAGTTAGAGTAAATCCTGTTATAGGTGAGGAAGTTTTAATCGGAGCTAATACTTGCATAATTGGTGATGTAAAAGTAGGTAACGGAGCAAAAGTGGGTGCTCATACTGTTGTCCTTAAGGATGTTCCTGAGAATAGTGTGGTAGTAGGTAATTCAGGAAGGATAATTAAATATATAGGTGATAGAAAGTAAATAATTCACAGAGAAGATTGTTATTGAATGTTCTATGTATTTGTTTCTTTTTAAATAAAACAATAACAGTAAATTAGAGTATGATAATTAGATTTATTCATTGACAATTAGAACTACTTTCTAAGAATTGTAAAAACAATTAATTAAACTTCAATAGTATTTATATATAATTAAAACTTCATAGACAATAAAAATAAAATGTTTAAAATACACAGGAGCTCTATTAATATATAGAGCTTTTTTATTATGAAAAATTATAAAAAAATTATTAGTTAAAATGATGAAAAATGAAGTCTTAAAATGCGAACTAGAGAAGAATATATTTATTAAAGAATAAATTTATAATATTATTTTAATAACTAGAAAATTACAGTTAAATTCCATAAAAATCCTAAAAAGTGATAAGTAGTAAAAAAAGGGAATATAACAGAGAATACGAACAATATCTTAAGCTAATAGGAAAAGAATAAATATGCAATAATAGACAAAAAATTAATAAAATGGTAACATATTCATGAAATATTTTAAGTTACTTTTTACATAGTTTATAGAGAATTAAAGATTTGAGATTATTTAAATTTTTATTAAATAAACGGAAGGAATATTGTTAGTTTTGAAAATCTATTTTTGTTATTATACTGGCTATTTTAACATAATTAATTATTGGGATACATGCTTAGAATACTGTTTATGACCTTCACAATTAGCTGGAATTCTAATATAAGAGCTCAATTTTGAGGTTTTATTAACTGTTTGAGGATATATAAGGTTTAGAGATAAGTTACTAAATTAAAAATAAACTGGTAGAAATGAGGGGTATTTTGTATAGGCTTATTAAGAGAATTTTAGACATCATCTTATCAGTTGTAGCTATTATAATATTATTACCATTGTTTTCCTCTATTGCTATTGCAATAATATTGGATAGTCCAGGACCTATTATATTTACACAAAAAAGGTCTGGCTTTAAGAATATACCCTTTAAAATATATAAGTTTAGGACTATGACTATAGATGCACCAAAATATAAAGCAACTAGTCAGCTTGTAAATCCTGATGCTTATATTACTAGAGTTGGAAGATTTCTTAGAAAAACTAGTCTTGATGAATTACCTCAAATAATAAATATACTCAAGGGAGAAATGTCAATAATAGGTCCAAGACCACTTATTCTTGAGGAATCAGATATTTTAACTCTTAGGACTAAAAAGAAAGTGGACTTACTGTATCCTGGAATAACTGGATGGGCACAAATTAATGGAAGAGATGCTGTAGGGTTAATTAAAAAGGTAGAATATGACACTTATTATTTAGATAATATTTCCTTCAAACTTGATCTGAAGATATTCTTAATGACTGTATATAAGGTTTTTAAGAGAGAGGGAATTCTTGAAGGGCATCACCCTGAAGAAGTAAAGTCACAAGAGGCGATATAGGCTTAAGTACTTTTTTATAGAGTTTTATTAATATTCGTATAAGGAATGATTCAATGAGGATACTTGTAGTAAGTCAATGTTTTTGGCCAGAGGAATTTCGAATTAACGATATATGCCTTGGCCTTCAAGAAAAAGGCCATGAGATAGAGGTACTTACAGGGTTGCCTAATTATCCTAAAGGAAAATTTTATGAAGGGTATGGATTTTTTAAGAGAGGATTAGATAAATTCAATGGCATAAAGCTTCATAGAGCTTTTGTTATACCTAGAGCGAAAAAAAGCTTTATCAAACTAGCTTTGAATTATCTTTCTTTTATGATATTTTCTATCTTTCACATACCAAAGCTTTTGGTAAAATCTTTTGATAAGCTTTTTGTTTTTCAGGTGTCTCCAATAACCTGTGCTATTCCAGCACTTGTATATAAATGGATTAAAAAAGTTCCAGCAGCTATATATATACAAGATTTATGGCCTGAAACTTTTTTTTCTATCATCAATATAGAGAATAAGATAGTTGTGAAAATCTTGAAGGGTATATGTATTAGAATTTATAAAAGTTTTGACCAAATTTTTATTGCTTCTGAAGGATATAAAGATATTTTAGTCAGGGCAGGGATTTCATCAGATAAAATAATATATTTACCGCAATGGGCTGAAGAGATTTTTAATACTAAGATGGATGAACCAGTTTCTGATTTTAATAAAAGAAACGATGAAACGGTGATTACGTTTGCAGGAAATATAGGTAAAGCACAAAGTGTAGAGACAATAATTGAGGCAGCCAATTTATGTAGAGATAATAAAAAAATAAAATGGCTTATTTTAGGAGATGGGAGCTCCTTTGAAGAAATTAAAAAAAAGGTTCTTGATTATGATTTAGAGGAAAGTGTTCTGCTTCTAGGAAG
>JAEXSY010000043.1 GCA_023440105.1 Bacillota bacterium | reverse complement strand
AATTTTTATTCCTGCAATCATGGCTGCGATAGTTATTATGATACCTGAGGTCGCTCATGCTGCTACTGAGGGTGCTGGAGCATCAATTGGTGATGGTATGGGATATTTAGCTGCAGCTTTAAGTACTGGTCTTGCATGTATTGGTGCAGGTTATGGCGTAGCTGCAGTTGGATCCTCTGCTCTAGGAGCAGTATCTGAGGACCCAGGTATACTAGGTAAGACTCTTATATATGTTGGTCTTGCTGAAGGTATAGCTATTTATGGTCTTATTATTTCCATAATGATATTAACAGGAATCTAAAGAATACTATGAGAGCTTATATAATTAGCGATAATACGGATTCTTTAGTAGGTATGAAGATTGCAGGTATTGATGGAATTGTGGCTCATACAAGAGAAGAAGCACTGAAAAGCCTTGAGTATATTAAGGCGCATAAGGATATAGGCATAATTATAATCACCGAAAAAGCCGTGGCTTTTATTTCTGAAGAGATAGAAGAAATCCGAAGGGCTAAATACAGCCCTTTGGTTGTAGAAATTCAGGATAGACACGGAACTATGAGAGGTAGTGATTATATAGCTAAATATATGAAGGAATCCATTGGTCTTAAAATTTAAATAAGGAAGTAGGTGATAGAATGTCTACTACTATTGATGATAAATTAAGGCTTTTCCATAAGGCTATATTTGAAAAGCTAGAAGAAAAGAAAAATATGCAAATACAGAAATTCCTATTGGAAAGAGACGAGAGTATAAAAGAAAAGAAGGAAGAGCTTGATAAAAAGCTTCAACACACCAAGAGAGAGAGCTTAAAAAAAGCTAATACAAGGACCCTTGAAATTATTTCTAAGGAAGAAACCAGAAGTCATAATGAAATCTTAAATTTGAAGGGTAGGCTCATAAAAGAAGTGGAATTAGCCCTTAAAGACAAATTAACTGAGTTTACAGCTACAGATAGTTATAAGAGATTCATTATATATAAGATGGAAGAAAGTCTTGCTTCTCTCCAGAAAGGAAGCTATGTATTTTTTGTTTTAGAAAAGGATATTAAGGATCTTCAGGAAGATATTAAGTCCTTAGAAGCTAATCATAAAAATATAAAGCTCACCTATAAACCCCTAGATGAGGACTATATTGGAGGCTTTATTATTGAGGATGAGGAACTCATATACAAATACGACTGTACCCTTAAAAATATGCTCTTGGAAAGTCAAGAGACCATAGGAATAATGGTTACAGAGGCTCTGTCATAGAGGGGGTATATAATGGAAAGAAAATTAGGGAAAATAATTGCAATAAATGGACCTGTTGTTAAAGCAAAAGATATGAGTGGCTTTCAGATGAGAGAGATGGTAATGGTAGGTGAAAAAAGACTCATAGGTGAGATAATCATTCTAGAAGGAGATAATGCAACTATTCAGGTTTACGAAGAAACTGGTGGTTTAAAGGTTGATGAACCTGTTGAGTCAACGGGGAATCCTTTAAGCTTAAAGCTTGGGCCTGGAGTGCTAAGTGGTATTTTTGATGGTATAGAAAGACCTCTTCTAAAAATCGATGAAATCAACTATGGATTCATACCAGAAGGAATAGGACTTATAACCATAGATGAGGAAAAGCTATGGGAAACAAATATTACAGCTAAGGTTGGAGATTATTTAAAGAGCGGTGATGTTTATGCCACAGTTCAGGGGACGGATTTAATACTCCATAAGCTCATGGTTCCTCCTTATAAAGAAGGGACTGTGGTAGAGGTATTACCCTCTGGAAGATATAATATAGAAACAACAGTAGTTAAGCTAAAAACCTCAGCGGGAATAGAAGATTTAAAGCTTTATCAGCTGTGGCCTGTAAGAAATGCCAGACCTATAGCGGAAAGAAAAACAATTTTTAGGCCTCTAATTACAGGGCAGAGAGTAATAGATGTGTTCTTCCCCTTGGCTAAAGGCGGTACTGTTGCAATCCCAGGAGGCTTTGGTACTGGTAAAACAATGACACAGCATCAATTAGCAAAATGGTCTGATGCTGACATCATAGTTTATGTTGGTTGCGGTGAAAGAGGAAATGAAATGACAGAGGTTTTGGAGGATTTTCCTAAGCTCATAGATCCTAAAACAGGAAAATCTCTTATGGATAGAACCATACTTATTGCCAATACCTCTAATATGCCTGTAGCAGCAAGAGAAGCAAGTATTTATACTGGTATAACACTAGCAGAGTATTTTAGAGATATGGGGTACCATGTAGCCATAATGGCTGACTCCACCTCCCGTTGGGCAGAAGCCCTTAGAGAAATTTCAGGAAGATTAGAAGAAATGCCCGCAGAAGAAGGCTATCCAGCGTATCTTCCTTCAAGACTTGCAGAGTTTTATGAGAGAGCTGGCTATGTAGAGAATCTCAATGGCACCGAAGGTTCCGTTACAGTAATTGGCGCCGTATCCCCTGCCGGTGGTGACTTCTCAGAGCCAGTAACTCAAAATACCAAGAGATTTGTTACAGCATTTTTGGGCTTGGACAAAAATCTAGCTTATGCAAGGCACTATCCTGCTATAAATTGGTTAACGAGCTATAGTGGCTATATTAGTTTGTTAAGAGATTGGTATGAAGATAATGTATCCCCAGAAATATGGGATTTAAGAGGAGAAATGCTTAAGCTTCTATACGAAGAAAATAAGCTACTGGAGATTGTTAAGCTGGTAGGAGAGGATGTTCTTCCTGACGATCAGAGGTTGATTCTGGAAACAGCCAAGATAATAAGGATTGGATTCCTTCAGCAGAATGCCTATCATCAAATGGACACCTATGTGCCTTTATCTAAGCAGTATGAGATGCTTAAAACAATAAGTATTTTCTACCAATATGCCAATAAAGCAGCAAAGGTTGGAGTACCTATAGCATTTCTCTCCAATAAGGAAATAACTGAGTCCCTTTATAAGATGAAATATAATGTTCCTAATGATGACTTTTCTTATCTCGAAAAGCTTCAAAAGGAAATTAAGGATTATTATGAAGCTCTCTACCAGAAATATGCAACTAAAAAGTAGGTGATAGGATGAGAAAAGAATATTTAAGATTAGATAAAGTACAGGGTCCCCTTATAATAGTTTCTGAGGTAGAGAATGTTGGCTACGATGAAATAGTTGAAATCAAGTTAGCTGATGGCTCTAGAAGGCAGGGAAGAGTTGTACAGATGGAAGAAGACAAAGCCATAATACAGGTCTTTGAAGCAACTCAAGGGATATCTGTAAACAATGCTTCTATCTCCTTTACTGGAAGGCCTTTTGAGCTGGCTCTTTCTAAAGAAATTCTTGGAAGGGAGTTTAATGGAGTCGGAGCTCCCAGGGACGGAGGTATACCTATATATTCTAAGAATAGAAGAAATGTTAATGGAAGACCTTTAAATCCTGTAGCTAGAAAATATCCAAGAAACTTTATACAGACTGGTGTTTCTTCTATTGACTGCCTTACTACTCTAATTCGTGGGCAGAAGCATCCTATATTTTCTGGAAGTGGTATGGCTCATAATGAATTAGCAGCACAGATAGTTAGGCAAGCAAAGATAAGCGCTGATGAAGCAGATAATTTCTGCATAATCTTTGCTGCCATGGGAATAAAGCATGATGATGCAAACTATTTTAGACAGAGCTTTAAGGAAGCAGGGGTGCTTCAAAAGGTTGTTATGTTTACCAATCTAGCTGACGACCCTATAGTTGAGAGGGTTATAACCCCTCGCTGTGCTCTTACCGCTGCTGAATATTTGGCTTTTGATGAAGGGATGCATGTACTAGTTATCCTAACAGATATGACCAGCTATTGTGAGGCTTTAAGAGAGCTTTCCTCCTTAAGAGAAGAGGTGCCAAGCAGAAAGGGATATCCAGGATATCTATATTCTGATTTAGCTTCCTTATATGAAAGAGCTGGAATGCTTAATGACGGCAGTGGTAGTATAACACAGATACCAATACTCACTATGCCCAATGATGATATTACCCATCCTATTCCTGATCTTACGGGGTATATCACCGAGGGACAGATAGTTCTAAGCAGGGGGCTTCAACAAAAAAACATCTACCCTCCAGTAAATATACTTCCATCACTATCAAGATTGATGAAGGATGGTATTGGTGAAGGCTATACAAGAGAAGACCATGCTGATGTTTCTAATCAGATATTTTCTTCCTATTCAAGGGTTCAGGATATTCAAGCACTGGCTCAGGTAATAGGAGAGGAAGAATTATCTGAAACAGATAAGATATTTATGGAATTTGGAAGAGCTTTCGAAAGTAGATTTTTAAATCAGAACTATGATGAAAATAGAGATATAGATGAAACCCTAGATCTAGCATGGGATATTCTTTCGATGCTCCCACGTAATGAGCTGGATAGAATTTCTCAAGAGGCATTAGATAAATATTACAGAAACTAGGTGGTGACAAGATGGAAAATACAGCACCTACCAAATCTAATCTCATGGCTGCCCAAAGCTCTTTGGAGTTTTCACAAAAAGGCTTTGAGCTCTTAGATAAAAAAAGAAATGTATTAATTAGAGAAATGATGGGCTACATGGATAGAGTTAGAAGTCTTCAAGAAAGGATAGATTCCACCTTTCAAGAGGCATATGAGGCCTTAAGAAGAGCTAATATAAGCTTAGGTATCCATTCTATAGAGGATATAGCTCTAGCTGTACCAGAATCAAAGGATTATGAGGTTATATATCGTTCTGTAATGGGAGTTGAGGTTCCTGAAGTAAAATACACTAAGAAGCCTGTAGCTCCAGCTTATGGTTTGTATAGCTCTAATTCTGCTGTGGATGAGGCTTTTATTAAGTTCAGTGATGTTAAGTATCTCATTTATGAGCTAGCTGAGGTGGAAAATGCCGTTTATAGACTTGCTCTAGAGGTTAAGAAAACTCAGAAAAGAGCCAATGCCCTTCAAAACATTCAAATTCCTAAGTTTAAAGAGTTAATAAAATCTATTTCTAATATTTTGGATGAAAAAGATAGAGAGGAATTCTTCAGGCTTAAAGTGGTAAAAAAGAAAAAATAATAATTGTTTAAATCGGTAACCTTTGTTACCGATTTTTTTTATTGCAGACCTTAAAATATAGCTATAAGTTAGAAACCTTAGGAGGTATGAAAGTGATTAAGGAATTAAATTTAAATAGTTATGATATGTTTTGTTTTCAATGTGAACAAAGAGCAGGAGATAAAGGCTGTACTAAATTTGGTGTTTGTGGTAAGAGTCCTGAAATAGCTGCGTTGCAGGATTTATTAGTATATCAGCTAAAAGGAATTGGATATTTAGTAGAGGAAATTAAAAAATCAGGAAGCCAGGAAGCTTCTGAGGATTTAAATAGATACGTAGTGGATGCTTTATTTACTACTTTAACTAACGTAAGCTTTGATCAGGAGCCAATAGCAGCATTAATTCTTAAGGGAAATGCTATAAAAGAAAACCTGATAAAAGTATTAGGAGATATAGAAATTCATAAGGCTGCTGCATATAAGGCACCATTAGCAATAGACTCTATGGTAGAAGATGCTAAGGCTATTAGTATACCAGCGTTAAATGCTAATGAAGATATAACATCCTTAAGAGAGCTTCTTATATATGGTCTTAAGGGAATGGCAGCCTATGCTCACCATGCTTATGTACAAGGCTATGAAAATCAAGAGGTGTATGATTTCTTCTATAAGGGATTAGCTGCAACTTTAAATGATACTCTTGGAGCAGAGGAATGGGTTGCCTTAAACATGGAACTTGGACAAGTTAACTTTAAGATTATGGAGCTATTAGATAAGGCAAACACAGAAAGCTTTGGCCATCCAGTACCAACAGCAGTACCTGTTACTAAGAAAAAGGGACCATTCATAGTAGTATCTGGTCATGATCTTAAAGATTTAAAACAGCTACTAGAGCAGACAGAAGGAAAAGGTATTAATATTTATACCCATGGTGAAATGCTTCCAGCTCACGCATACCCAGAGCTGCACAAATACTCTCACCTAGCAGGTAACTTCGGTGGAGCATGGCAGGATCAACAGAAGGAATTCGATGGAATACCTGGAGCAGTTCTTATGACTACCAACTGTATTCAAAAGCCAAGAAATAGCTATATGGATAGAATATTTACTACTAGTGTGGTAGCTTGGCCAGGAGCTCAGCACATAGATGAGGTTAATGGGCAAAAGGATTTTACTCCTGTTATTGAGAAGGCTCTTTCCTTAGGTGGATTTACAGAAGATGAAGAAGAAAAAACTATCCTTGTGGGCTTTGGTCATAACGCAACCTTAAGCCATGCTGGGGAAATAATTGAAGCTGTAAAACAGGGAGCTATAAAGCACTTCTTCCTAATAGGAGGCTGTGATGGAGCAAAGAGCGGAAGAAACTATTATACTGACCTTGCTACTTCATTACCTCAGGATACAGTTATATTAACTCTAGCCTGTGGAAAGTATCGTTTCAATAAGCTGGACTTTGGAACAGTAGCAGGTTTACCAAGATTATTAGACGTAGGTCAATGTAACGATGCTTATTCAGCAATTAAGATTGCTTTAGCTTTGTCAGAAGCCTTTGAATGCACCGTAAATGATCTTCCATTATCCTTAATTCTTTCCTGGTATGAGCAGAAGGCTGTATGTATACTTCTCACACTATTATCCTTAGGAATTAAGAATATCAAGCTAGGACCATCACTTCCTGCCTTTATATCACCAAATGTATTAAAGGTATTAGTGGATAACTTTAACATTGCACCAACTACTACTGCTGAGGAAGATTTAAAAGCAATATTAGGCTAATTTACATTTCCTGTTTACTGTTTATTATCAATTTTGTGTTAACAATACTGTTATCAACTGGTTACACCTGGTATGAAAGGGTATAATTTAGTTAAAGATAATATATCGGTAATAATGGAGGTATTAAACATGCAGGTAAAGTTTAAAGGTGATATAGTAAATTTAGCTGGCAATAAAGTGGAGGTAGGGACTACTGCAAGAGACTTTAAGGCTGTTGATAATGATTTGAAGGATTTTTCCCTTCAAGATACAAAGAATGTAAGAATTTTATTATCTGTTCCATCCATTGAAACAAGAGTTTGTGATATTGAGGTTAAAGAGTTTAATGGAAGGGCAGCAGAGATACCAGGAGTTCAGATAGTAACAGTATCTATGGATTTACCCTTCACACAGGCTAAATGGTGTGCTGCCAATGGGATAGAACAGGTTAAAACTGTATCTGACTATAAATATAGAAGCTTTGGAGAAGAGTATGGTACTTATATAAAGGAACTTGGACTTCTTACTCGAGCTGCTTTTGTAGTAGATAGCTCTAATAAGGTTGTCTATGCAGAATATGTAGAAGAGGTTTCTACTAATCCTGATTTTGATGCAGTTATTAAGGCTGCAAAAGAAGCTAAATAATATGAACAAAACCCTTGAGTTTAGTTTGCTCAAGGGTTTTGTTAGTTAATATAGAACAGTGAAGAAGAAGCTCATTATAAAAAGTATAGCAATGAGGTACAGAGCAGGCTTAACTTCTCTTATATTACCTGAAGCTATCTTAAGGAGAGGGTAGGCTATAAAGCCGAAGCCCATTCCTGTAACTATGTCAGAGGTAAAGGGAATTAGTATTATGGTCAAGAAGGCTGATATACCATCTACATAATTAGAAAAGTCTATTTTAGTTATGTTTTGAACCATTAGCAGGCCTATGATTATAAATATCGGTGCTACAGCTAAATCGGGTATAATACCTACAATAGGTATAATAGGTATACACAAAATAAATAAAAAACCTGCAATCACGGAGGTGAGTCCTGTTTTTCCGCCCACTGCAATACCTGCAGCACTTTCTGCTGAGGTTACTGTTGGGCTGGTGCCTAAAAAACCACAGCTTAAGGCTGATATAGCATTTGCTTTAAAGCTCTTGTGAAATTTATGGGGAGAAGCGAGCATCTCTCCTACATAGGCGTTTATCACTCCCATATTGCTGAATATCAGAATTAATGCAAAGGATATAGAGGCAATCCAGAAGGGGATAGTTCCTATATCCTTCAGGGAAAACTTCATAAAAATTTCATTATATCCTGATAAAGAAAAACTTGTGCTCTCTGCAAAATCAAAGGAATTAACTCCAAAGAGAAAGCTGATTATTGTTCCTATGAGTATAGTAAGTAAAAAGTTTCCTGACACCTTTCTTATATATAAAAGCAGTGCGATTATAAAAGTCAGGAGAGCTGCAATAACCTCCATAGAAGATAGATCGCCTAAGGCTCCAAAGCCTAGTGGTGTTGGGATTATTAGACCGCTTTTTTGCAGTCCTAAAAGAGCAAGAAATAATCCAATACCTACAGTTATAGAGGTTTTTAAGCTTTCTGGTATAGAAGTCATAAGTATACGCCAAAGGGGAGTGAAGGCTACTATAGAAAACAGTATACCACCCATTAACACCGTTCCTAGTGCTGATTGCCAGCTTAAGCCCATAGTGCTGACAATGGTATAGGAAAACAATGCATTTACACCCATTCCAGGTATCATTACCAGTGGAGTATTTGAGTATAAACCTATAAATATTGAGCCTAAGGCAGAGGCTAAAATAGTAGCAAATATAGCAGGCTCTCTTGGAATACCACCTTCTGCTAATATAGATGAGTTTACAGCAATTATGTATACTACGGCAAAAAATACTGTTAACCCAGCAGTAATTTCCTTTTGTAATGTTGTATTTTCTTTAGTAAAGTGAAATATTTTATCCATTAATTATTTGGAAGTCCTTTCTTATCTTAGGTTCCCTCTCCCGCCCACACAACAGTGCAAGGTTTATTTTACCAGATATCCTTTATCAGGTAAATAATGAATATTATTTATTAATGGTATATTTAATGTTAATTTATCTAAAGTTTAATAAAGGGTTTTAAAGGATTTTTCATTCTCCTTAATATCAATGTCCTTCTGATACAAAGCTGTTACTTTCGCAAAAGGGGTACCCTTTTTTATTTCTATGATAAAGGCATCTATAGCTTCATGAGATCCTTGAGCCTCTAGCTCAACTGAACCATTGCTTAAGTTTTTTGCATAGCCTGTTATTTTATATTTTGCTGCAATAAGTGCTGCATTATACCTAAAGCCTACACCCTGTACTCTACCTTCTGCTATGATGTGCTTTCTTATCATGTTATCCCTCCTTTTAAATTTTTATTTTATTATAACTTATATGAAAATGCTTTGCATTTAAATTCGTTGCATTTACCTTCATTTCCCATTATACTTAATCTTGTTATGATTGGAGGGTGATGTTCTTTGGCCAAAAATATAGACTTAACAGAAGGAAGTATAACAAAAAAGATGATAGCGCTAGCCCTTCCTATAATGGGGACATCTTTTTTGCAGACGGCATATAACATAACGGATATGTTTTGGATAGGGAGAGTTGGTACTAAAGCTGTAGCAGCAGTGGGAACAGCTGGTTATTTTACCTGGCTGGCCAATGCCTTTATAATGATTTCTAAAGTAGGAGC
>JAEXSY010000361.1 GCA_023440105.1 Bacillota bacterium | reverse complement strand
CTTTTCTATCTATTTAACATTTTCAAGAATTCTAAGAATGTCCTGGGGAAACCTATTAGACTGTGCGAGTAATGCAGTTGATGCATTAATCAGTATATCCTCTTTAGAATATATAAGCATTTCTTCTGCAACATCTGAATCTCTTATTCTGCTTTCTGCTCCTTGATTCAAAATATTGAATTCGGAAAGATTTTCGGCTATACGTTCTGTCTTTCCCATAATAGCACCATACTTACTTCTTATTGAAGTTACCATCTTTGAAATATCGTCTATTATCTCCAAAGAATTACTTATATTATCTTTTATAGTCACATCTACACCTTTTGATAGATCACCCTTTGATGTCTTTAACATTTCTAGGGATAAATTATACAAGGGAATATGAATCACATCTCCTACATTAGCTCCTGAGGCATTAATTAGCTGTTTAGGATTATTATTATCTTTAATCCCCTCTGCTTTTAAAAGCTTAACTCCATTAAATTCTGCATTGTTAGCCACTGTATCTATATGATTTTTTATCTCATCTATCTCTTTTTGAATAATTTCCCTATCGGATAAGGACATAGTTCCTCCAGCTTGAATAGTAAGCTCCTTCATCCTCATAAGGGATGAATTGATATTCTCCATAGCACTATCAGCAGTTTGTAGCATAGCATTACTATCCTGTAAGTTTTTGCTGCTAACATCAAGACCTCTAATCTGTAACCTCAAAAGCTCGCTTTTGGCCAGGCCATGAGGATTGTCCTTTGAATTCATTATCTTCTCTCCAGAGCTTATTCTTTTCAAAGCATTGCTCTGTCTCACAAGAGTTTTACTATAATTTTTATAAATACTAAGGGACATTAGGTTTGCATTTAGTTTCATATTAATCTCTCCATCATCATATTACTAGAGACTGAATTGAGAAGCTAGATAGCTGCTTTGAGAATTTAGGCTATTAAGGTTAGTTTCCAAAATTGAAAACTTTCTATATAAAGACTCACGCTTCTCCTCTAGGTTTCTCAATAAATTCTTAATCATTGTATTTTTATCCGTTATTTTTTTCGAAATAGTATTTTCAGAAACCCAACGGGTATTTTCATAACCAGCCTTCTCAATTAAAGAACCGCTATAGCCTACAGCCTTATCAATTATATCTTTAAACTTCGTAAAAATACCTTTTTTTGAAGTTGTTTCACCAGAAGATGTGAATAGCTTCTGGACTGCTTCGCTGTTATTTTCTATTGCAGACTTAAACTTTGCTTCATCAATTTGAAGCTTTCCTCCATCGTTATAGTTTGGAGTAGTGCTGATTCCTATGTCTGTTAAAGTAAGCCCTGCCCCTTCAACAGTTTCATAAAGTGTACTTCTGAGAGCTGTCAAAATAGAAGAAAGACTATTGTCTCTGCTTAATATTCCCTGCTTAGCTTTAGCTTCCCACTTTTTAACCTCATCCTCTTTCATTTCTTCTTTTTGTGTATCCGTTAAGGGGTTATAATTATAATCCTTTTTTTCTGTTATCTTACTATTTAATTTTTCTACAATGGAATTATAAGAATCGATAAAAACTTTGAACTTGTTATAGCTATCTTCACTATTCTTTACAACATTAAAATCTACTGTTTTGCCTGCTTCAGTTAATTTGTAGAGTACATTGTCAATGGTAAAAGAGTTGCTGCTACTTCTATATTCCACTTGTCCTTCACCACTTCCCGGAGGTGTTATATATACAAGCGCATCTTTACCAGGATAATTCACTCCTACTCTCCCAGAATCCGGTAATAAATCATTTGTAACTTTTAATACTTGAGTTTCTCCAGTTACTTTACCTTCTATTGTCAACTTCCCTGTGAGCTCACTAAAATTAATCTCTACAAGTGAGGATAGACTCTTGCTTCCTTCATTACTCTTAGTGTTCTTAAGCTTATCTATCAGGTCACCTATTGTAATGTCACTATCTGCCTCCACAGTAAAGGTTTCCCCACCAATTTCAATCTTATAGTTAGCAGGTCCTAAACCTGCATCTGCTAAGGTAGTATTTTTTTTGGCACCTGTACTAGCGGATATCTGCCATTTAGGTGCTTCTGCAAGGCTTTCTATCTTTACAGAGTATTTTCCTGTTACTGCTCCAGGAAAAGTGGTAATTTCTAGTCCTTTTCCTGATAATTCGCTTTTAGTGCTAACATAATTGGAAGAACTGAGCATATTGCTACTCTTAGCTATATCAAAATACTCATAGAACTTCTTAAGGTCCTTAATAATATCAACATAAGCTTCCTGCTGCCATTCTAAGGTTTGCTTTGCCTGTTTTGCCTTATCAACCCTAGCTTGATCATTGCTCAGCATACTTTCTACTAAACCATCGATATCAAGTCCAGATGCAAGGCCAGTTATTCTCCCGTAATCTGCAGAGGAACTACTTGAACTGCTTATATTCATGTACTCATCACACCCTTAAATTTTTTTATCAATTATATTTAATGGCTCCCTTGAAGTAAATAAATAAATATTATTAGCCGCCATGTTATTTTTGATTTCTTGCAATTGTATGTATATTTCTTGCTTTTTATTTATATATATTTCCTGAAGCTCCTTTTCCAGCTCCAAAAGCTGCAGGTCTCTGCTTTGTTCCTTCTTTAAGCTACTATCTATCTCTTTTTTGGAAAGAGAATCAATAATTTCTTGTCGCTTTTCTAGAAACACTGGAACTAAATGAATTTTATCTTCCTTAAGAGAAGTTATTAAATCCAGAGTAACATTTTTAAATTCATTAAGCTCTTCTATTACACTAATCATGGTTAACGACTCCCAATAGAAGCTTTATATGCTGCATACCAGGTGTTTCTTATCTCTTCTATCAGCGGTATAATATCGTCAATAACATCAATATTCTTCTTTAGGTTTGCTTCCACAAGCTTTTCTTTTATAAAAGCATATACCATATATAGGTTATCTGCCCATTGATTATTACTTGTATCAAGACTTATCATAAGCTCACTAAAAATATCCTGACATTTGATCAAGGCAATATGAGCCTTTCCCATATCCTTATTAATAATAGCATCCTTACCCTGCTTTACATATCTTACAGCTCCATCTACGAGCATCAATAGAAGCTGCTCCTTTGAAGCATAATTTATACTGTTATTTTTATAAGCATTGTAGGCAACAGCGCTGTTATTCATCATAACCCTCCAAATAAAATAAATTAGGTTTATACCTTTTCATCCACTAAAATACCAACAAGTTCACACATTTTTGAGACTAGGTCTAAAATCTTTTTAGGTGGTATTTCTAATAATATCTCATGAGTATCCTTATGGACAATCCGTATCATAATGTGCTTTAGCTTATCGTGCATTTCATATTCTGCATAGGTATTATTATCATCTAAAAAGGTATTAATCTTCTCCAATGCTTTATCTAGGGTGTCCTTAGAAATATACTCATTAGCTGATATTCCTGCTTTATCTTGCTCTTTATTTCCTTGATATTTTTCATTAGGTAAAATCGCTGGTAAAAAGCTGCCTTTATTATCGATAGTAATACTCATAATTATTACCTCTCTATTTTTTTCTTATATCTTTTATAACCTTAAGGTCATAGTTTGCTGCAATTTGATTCTCTTCCTCTACAGCCTTATATAGTTCTTTTCTCAAAATAGTTACCTCTTTTGGTGCATTTATAGATATCTTAACTCCCCCGTCTTCGACCTTTATCACGGTTATTTCAATATCATCACCAATTAATATAGACTCGCCTTTCTTTCTAGTTATTACCAGCATATATTCACTCTCCTATTAATGGATGTTTTATCAAGTATTCATCATTATCTAAGATAATCTGCATAGCGTAACCATTTTTAACATTTATTATTACTGGCGCTTTAAGATTATAGGTGATGTCTTTAACATCCTTTGATAGTGTCACTATGGAAATAACCTTTACCTCCAGAGGATCAATAATCCCTAATATATTTAATATATCGTCCCTTAATTTAAACTCATAATCAGGTTTAAATATAAAAGGGGAGACTGTCACAAGCCCTATTTCTTCATCTTCCTCCGATTGAAGGAGTAAGAAGTCCGGATTATTCTCTATTGGAAATAGACTGAATTTTTTTAGAGTCTCAAAGCCTGGAAGTGGTTTTATAAAGGTTAAGCCTAGTCTATCAGGTTGCATATTATTCCTCCTTAAAATTCTACAAATAATCTATTAGAGTATTCAAAAGTATTTTGGAGCTAACTTGTAGTGCTGACATATATATTGTTTGAGCAGTGCTGTATTCCATATATTTTTCTGTAATATCAATATCCTCATTACTTGATAAAAGCTCTTTAAGAGTAAAATTTTCATCTTCATTTCTTTCTTTTGCAGAAGTCATACGGTTTTGCTTAGCTCCTACTTCTGCTCTTATCTTTAAGATATTGTCCATTCCAAGAGTAATATTTTCTAGGTCACTGTTTAAGAGCTTTTGGACATCATCAGGGTTATCTGATTTCAGATGGTTTAAAATATCATTAAATACCTCTTGAAGTTTAACTGTTCCCTGTTGTCCACCTTTATTCCCTGTAAACTCCAATATTTCCGCTGCGGTTACATTATATTCTATCCTTACCCCCTGAGACACTTCAACAGAAAGTCCCTGTTTTAACATGTTTAGCTCAAGTGGATCAGTAATAGCGCTGCCTTTTCTGGAGGCAAAGTGAATTCCATTATTACCATTACTATCTGAAACCCCAACTGGTTTACTTGTCCCTCTAGTTCCGGCAAATACATACTTACCCTCATAGCTAGTATTTAATATTTGGGCCATCTCACTGACGTTTTCATTTATTTCATCATATATAGCAGTTCTCTCATCACTACCATAAGCAGCATTTCCAGATGATAAAATAAGCTCCCTTACCCTCTGAAGTAAATCTCCTGCTTGCTTTAAAGCTGTATCTGTTGTATCTAACCAATTAATAGTATCCTTAATATTTTCATTGTACTGCTTATTAGCTGCTATTTCCTGATTTATCCCCATGGATTTCACTACCTTATAAGGATTGTCAGAAGGTTTTCTAATCTCTTTACCAGAGCTCAGCTGCCCCTGAAGGGAGCTCATATGTTTCAAATTGGTTTGCATATCTCTTAGATAATTATCTGATAGCATTTTATTTGTTATTCTCATAATAGCACCTCTTATTACCTTCCATTATATAAGTCCATTAATAATAACATCTAGAAGCTCTGTTATTGTAGCTAGGACCTTTGCGTTTGCTTGATATGCGTGCTGATATTGCACTAAATTAGCCATTTCTTCATCTAATGAAACCCCTGAAATACTATTTCTTAAAGCAGTCAAGGAATCTAACAAAGCATTTTCGTTATTTACTATCCTCTGAGCCTGCTGACTTTGTATTCCTAATCTGTCTATAGTATCCTGATAATAACTATTTAAAGTCATTCCATTGATGTTACTTTCAATCACCATACCATTATCTTTTAATTCTGCTCCTTTAGAAGGATCGAAGAAATCCTTTCGGCTTTTTATGGTTTCTGAAACTCCTTGCACCCTTATAAGTGTATTAGCCAGTGTAGCTATGGCTAGAGCTCTAGAGCCATCTGTCTCACCATCAATATTATTATCCTTAGTATGGTCAAATAGGTGATCATTTGTCTTAGTCTTTATTTTCATTACATCATCAAGTATCTCTTTATTGATTGTGATGTTTTCTGCAGTTATGGTGTTTTCACCCTCCCAAGGACGTGCAGAATTGGTCACAGAACCATTAACAAAAAACGGTAAAGCATCTTGCTCTCCATCGACTTTCCCACTATGAATACCATTAACGGCATAAGCTAAGGTCTGAGCTAATTTATCCAGCTGTGTACGATAATCCTGTATATCCTTTTGAATTGTTATATTGCCATTTAACTCACCAGAGCTAGGAGCAAACAGCTGAAGCTCAGAAAATTTTATATTGCCATTATTAACTATCTTAGTACCATCTGCCTTTACTGCAGTTCCATCGACGCTAGCCCACAAAACTCTACCTTCATTTAATTTCTCAAACTCTTTTTCAGAAATACCTGAGACCTTAATTGTATTTTTATTGTTTTCACTTAGCATATCTCCAAGCTTATAATAGCTTATGGTATAAGTTAAGTCATCAGGATCATCTGAGTCCTTTACTATAGAACTGATATATGAAAACCTAAAATTTGTATCCTTTTCTGTTGTAGTAACTAAGTCTGACTCCAGCATATTGGTTTTGTCACCTGGGGTAACGGTAACACCTCCAAGGGTGTTCTTCTCAACATTTATATTCATGAGGCTGCTAAGGCTATCTAGGAGATTGTCTCTTTTATCCATGAGATCATTAGCGTTGCTCCCCATTACTTCCACAGACCGTATCTGTTTATTTAAATCATTAATTTGATTTAAAACAGAATTTATATTGATTACATTGCTTTTTATAAGGGTTCTTGCATTATCCTCTAATTCCTTAAGCTTTTTAGCTGTATCGTTAAGAGTATCAGTGAGTGTCTTCGTCTGCTGAGCAACTATTGTTCTTGCATTAGAGCTAGAAGCATCCTTAGACAACTTCTGCCAGGAATCAAAAAATTCGCCCATTAAGGTTGAAATACCTGTATCTGAAGGTTCATTAAAAATACCTTCTATTTGTGTTAAGAAGTTACTCTTAGATGCATAAGCACTTAAGGTACTGCTTTCATTTCTGATTTGATAGTCAGTAAAGCTATCTCTTATTCTTTCTATAGTTGCGATTTGGACACCTGTTCCTAGCTGGCCACCTTGAAAGCTTAAACCATTTACTGTTTGTGGTTTAGAAGCCTCCATTCTTGCCCTTTGTCTACTATAGCCTATTGAGTTAGCATTTGATATATTATGAGATGTTACATCTAATGCTGTCTGCTGTGCATTTAATCCACTTCTAGATATATTAAAGGTGGAAAATAACCCCGCCATTTTAACACTCCTATCTCCTGAAATTTCCTCTAGCGTCATAGGTACTAACACTTCTATTAGGATTTATTAAAGTAAGGATTTTATTAGTAAAATTTAATTTCTGCTTAAGTACCTGCTCATTAGCTTCCTTTTGAGTCTGGAGCTCATAAATTAAAGCTTTTATATCCTTATATTGCTTATCTATTTCAATATTCTCCTTTAATACTTCTTGAAGATTAACATGATTTTCTTTTTGATACTCTCTTCTTATAAGCTCCTTCTTAGCAACTAACTTGTTTGCATTATTTATATTTTCAGTAATCATATCTAGCTGAATGGATTCGCCACTTAATAAAATCAAATATTGATCTTTTAGTAATAATAAAAGCTCCATTAGAGCCTTATATTCCTCTTCCATTAAATCTTTTAATCTTATCATTTTTATTTAAACTCTCTCCCTTTAATAGCATCTAATATACCTTGTGCTGTAAGCTTTGAATCTATATTATAAGTTCCTTTTGATATTTCTTCTTTTATTCTTGCAACTCTTATATCATTATTTACATTAATGTCCTGCATATCTATTGAACTTAAACTTCTTCCAAGAGAGGAAAGCTCTATAGTATCCTGCTTAACTTCCGAAGCTACATTCTCTTGTTTTTTCTGTACATTAGAATAAAGGCTTATGATATTATTAGAACCAATACCTTTTATATTCATCTATTTATACCTCCATAGATATCTTCTTAATTAATTATCGACAATAATTCTATATAGTTTATATGTAAAATCATTGGTTTTCTGTGTATTTATTTCTATTAATCACTATATTAAGTTTAAAGAAACTTAATTTAAAAGGAATAAAGAGACAAGTTGTCTCCTTATTCCTTTAAGGTCCTTACTCTATCAGCGCTGCTCATAATACTGGTTATCCTTACCCCAAAATTCTCATCAACCACAACAACCTCACCTAGTGCAACCTTTTTACCATTAACTAGTATCTCCACTGGTTCCTCAGCTAATTTATCTAATTCTACTAAGGAACCTACCCCAAGATTTAATATCTCACGGATAGATTTTTTAGTTTTACCTAAAACTACTGATATTTCTAGAGGTACATCTAAAATTAGCTCTATATTTTTATTTGAAGGATATGATACCTCTTCTTTTAAGGGAGTAAATTCAGCTTTCATAATTTTTACTTTTTCCTCCTCTTCTATTATTTCCTTCTCTTCCTTATAATCTATTACTTCTATAGGCTTAGTATTTATTACTGAACCCACCTCTACAGGAGGCTTTGATTCAGAACCTTCTGTTCCCATCATTATAGATATAACTTTCCTGGCAGTGGAAACAGGAAGTATCTGCATTATGTTACTATCTACTAAGCTGCCAATAGTCATCCTAAAGCTAACTTTAATAATAGGCTCATCCTCTGTTATTCCCTTAGAAAAGCATTCTTGCTTTTTATACCAGATGGAAGAGGTGGGAGGAGATATATTAATTCCCCTTGATAGCATAGTTGCCATGGAGGTAGCTGAGGAACCAATCATTTGATTCATCGCTTCCTGAACAGCGCTCACCTCCAACTCTGAAAGATTATCACTTGAAACCTCACCATCCCCGCCCATCATTAAATTAGCTATTACAGAAGCATCCGTTGTCTTCATCACTAGTATATTTCTACCGGATATGCCGCTGGTATACTCTACCTCTAGCACTATATTAGGCACCTTAAAACTCTTTCTAAGTTCTCTTATACAGGTAACCTCTACAATAGGGGTAGTTATGCTAACAGAATTATTGATAATCTGAGATAAAGCTGTAGCAGCTGATCCCATAGATATATTTCCTATTTCACCTAACAGATCACTTTCCATGTCCGTAAGCTTTTCATCTATTTCAGTATTTTCTTCTTTAATCGACCCATGGGAGGCTCCGCTTAAGAGAGCATCTATTTCATCCTGGGATAAAAAATCATTAGTCATCCTCTAACACATCCTTATCAATTATATCTAAGATTGATATACCGTATTTTTTCCCTATGATTCCAGGCTTTCCATAATAGCTATGTTCTTCCTCAACTCTAACTATGATAGGGCTTGTACACTTACTATCTAGGGTAATTACATCATTTAATCCTAGTTTCAAAAAGTCGTCTACAGTTATATGGGTTATCCCCAATACTCCGCTTAAGGTAACTTCTACATTATTTATGCTCTTTTTAATAACCTCTTGATTGTGACTAATATCTGCTTCACTTCTGTCTTTAAACCAATATTGAACCAGAAGCTTATCTAGATATTTATCGATACTTAAATATGGTATACATAAATTGATGAAGGAATTACTCTTTACCATTTCCACAGAAAATGTTATTAAAGCAACGGGTTCATTAGGTGCTAGAGTCTGATTTAAAGCCGGGTTAGTTTCCACTCCTTCTACTTCAATCTCTACCTCCATAATATCTTCCCAGGCTAGCTTAAGATTATTAAGTAGTCCTAAGTTTATATTCTTAATAATATTTTTATCTATATCAGTAAATTCTCTTAACTTTAGCCTTTTATCACCTCTCCCCCCCATTAATACATCTAATATTTGATTAGCAAATTGTTGGTTTGTCTCAAATAAAATGTTTCCACTTAAAGGAGCCATTCTGAAGGAAGTTAGTATTGTTGGATTCTGTACAGACCGGATAAATTCTTCATAGGTAATTTGCTGTACAGAAACTAAGTTAACCTTTGCATTTGTTCTCAACTGAGCAGTTAAAAAGTTGGATATAATTCTAGCAAAGTTATCATGTATCAGCTCAAGGGTTCTTACGTGCTCCTTCGAGAATTTTTGAGGACTTTTAAAATCGTATACCTTGATTTTCTGTTTCTCCTCTTCTTTAATCATATCCTCTGCTATAATATCTCCAGAGGAAAGAGCAGATAGTAGTGCATCTATTTCATTTTGTGATAATACCTCTGCCATTTCTTCCCCTCTTTCTTATAAATTTATTAATTCTTCTAAGGTAATCAATGTAATTATTCTATCCTGAAGCTGTATTATTCCTTTAATATATCTTTCCTGTATTTCATCATTTTTAATATTCAAAGTCTCAATCTCAATGACTTCGTCCACCTGATCTACAACAATGCCAATAACCTCATTCATTACATTAACTATAACAATATTGTTTTCAGAGTAATTATCTTTTGGCATCTTAAGAAGCTTATGAATATCCAGTATAGTTATTATATTACCTCTCAAATTAATTAGTCCAAGAACATAATCAGGTGATTTTGGAACCTTTGTTATATTTAATATTTCATTTATACCTTCCACATGATTGGCTTCTATAGCAAATTGCTCATCATTTACATTAAAAATAACTATTTGCATCTTTTTCTCCTTAACCTATAGCTTTTCTTATAGCCTCAATTACCCTATCAGCTTGAAAGGGCTTTACTATAAAATCTCTAGCTCCTGCCCTTATAGCATCCATAACCATGCTCTGCTGTCCCATGGCACTACACATGATAATTTTAGAATCAGGATCGAAGGCTTTAATTTGCTTAACAGCTTCAATACCATCCATGTCAGGCATAGTAATATCCATAGTAACAACTTCTGGTTTTTCCTTTTTATAAAGCTCTACAGCTTTAATACCATTGCTTGCCTCACCTACAACCTCAAACCCATTCTTTTCCAATATATCTCTTATCATCATTCTCATGAATGCAGCGTCATCAACTATCAATACTTTTGTCATCTTATTCCCTCCAAATTTTAGTTTACTCCCAAGGCTTTTAGAATCTTCTCTAAAGAGCCAGGTCTAGGTATATAATAAAAATCAGCTCCTATGTCTTCTATAATTAGTTTACCAAAGGGCTTCGTCTCCTTGTTCCCTGAAAAATTCGTTTTTATTTCCAGCACTTTATCCTCATACTGAGCTGCTTCTAAAATCATTGTAGATAATATCGCACCTAACATATCATAAGCCATTGCAGGCACTGATGGAAGTAAATTAAGACCTGTAAATTTTGTTATTGAATTCATATAGGCACTAGCAACGATATTTCCAATCTCATTCAAAACAGAAATTCCTATTTCACTAAATTCCTCTTCTCTACTACCTGTTAAAAACTCAATAATATTAATTGCCTTTTCTCTTTCAAATATTATAAGTATATTTCCAGGAGTATCTCCTAAAACTCTTACCATTACACCTACTACAATCTTTTCTGAACAAAAATCCATTAATTGCTGTAGATCTATAACATCAATATTTGGAACTGATATTTGAATCTTTCTATTTAATAGCTGAGATAAAGCTGTAGCTGCATTTCCAGCACCAATATTACCAACCTCTCTTAAAGCATCCAGCTGAAAAAAACTTAAGGCTCTATAATCCATATTCGCCCCCCTTTTTATATTAATGCTGCAGCATCTAATATTAAGGTAACAAGGCCGTCACCTAAGATTGTAGCACCAATATATTCCTTCATAGTATTCAGTGTTCTTCCTAATGGCTTAATAACAATCTCCTTCTGTCCTAGTAAAGTATCCACCAGTAATCCTGCGGTTCTCTCTCCTATTTTTACAATAATCACAAATTGTTTTCCTTCATATTTATCGTCCAATTCTAATATTTTATTAAGTCTAATTAGTGGAATTACTGAATCTCTATATAAAACCATCTCTCTTTCTTTAGATGTTCTTAATAGTTCTTTCTTAAAGTTAATTACCCTGTCAATATAACCTAAAGATATGGCAAAAGTCTCTTCATGTACTTTTACTAGAAGTGCTTGAATAATCTGTAGCGTAAGTGGAAGTTTAATAATGAAGCTTGTACCTGCTCCAGCTTCGCTGCTTACTTCTATCGTTCCGCCTAAAGAGGATATCTTTGTTCTCACTACATCCATGCCAACTCCTCTACCAGAGAGATCAGTAACTTGATCATTGGTACTAAAGCCTTCAATGAATATAAGATTCTCAATCTCTTTTTTTGTCATGTTTGTAGTAGCAATCCCCATACTTTCAGCTTTCTTTGCTATCTTTTCGAGATTTAACCCTGCACCATCATCTTCAACCTTAATAACTGCCTTTGTTCCCTCTTGATATGCTATTAGCTTGATAGTGCCATGTGGCTTTTTACCCATGCCTTCTCTTATATATTTTTCTTCAATCCCATGGTCGGCTGCATTTCTTATTAAATGTATAAGAGGCTCACCTATTTCATCTATCACAGTTCTATCCAGCTCTGTTTCAGCACCTTCAATTATAAATTCCATATCCTTATCTAGTTCTAGAGACAAATCTCTTATCATTCTTGGAAACCTATTAAATACGATCTCTAGAGGAAGCATTCGAATTTTCATAACCAGGTCCTGGATATCTGAGGTTGATCTTCCAACTTGTTCTAAAGTTTCATGAATATCAGCGGATTTATAGCCCTGACTTAACTGCTCTAATCTTGTACGGTGTATAACTAGCTCCGATACCATATTCATCAATAAATCTAATTTTTCTATATCAACTCTAATAGACTGATGGTTTTTTTTATTTTCACTGTTGCTGACCTTACTGTTTATCTGCTCTATACTATCTTTATTTATTTCTTTTGGTATTATTTCCTGCTTACTAATAGCTATCTCAGTGCCATCATCCTTCTTCACTAATCTTAATACATCAATTTTTTGAATCTCTGAAATACTATGAAGAATTTTTTCTATTTCTGCGGAGGATAGTTTAGAAAGATATATCAATCCAAATTCACTTTCAAAGCTTTCATTTTCTATCTCTTCCACAGAAGGCTCTGATTTTATTATTTCTCCTTTTTCTTCTAAGGCTTTAAATATCAAAAATGCTCTAGCAGACTTTAATAGCGTCTTTTCACTTAAGGTAATAATGATTTCATAGGATGAATATCCTTTTTCCTCTCCCTGCATTAGAACGTTCAAGTCATAGGTATTTAAACTAATCTTAGGATGCCTTTGTGATCCTTTAATTTTCATCTCCAGGTCTTTATTGTCATTATAACAAAAACAAACTTGATCAAGCTCATATATTATATCTACAATAGAATAATCCTCAGTGTTGTTTTCTTCTATATTTCTAATTAATCTTTCTAATATATCGAGACACTTAAAAAGTATCGTAATCACTTCTTGTGATGGCTTTAGCTTTCCATCTCTAAAGGAAGATAATACATCCTCCATCTTATGAGTAAGCTCAGCCATCTTTGTATATCCCATGGTAGCAGCCATTCCTTTTAAGGTATGAGCTAATCTAAATATCTCATTTAATCTTTCAACATCATCAGGATATTGCTCAAGATGCAGTAGAGAATCATTAAGATTCTGTAGGTTATCCAGGGATTCCTCAAGGAACATAGTCATGTATTGCATAACATCCATATAATCACTCCTCATTTCTTTCTGGTTATAAAGGTTCATATCTTTCTGTAAATAAAGGTTCCTACCTTATCAAAACCTAGCTCCTTGTAGTTATATATACTTTCTGTAGCACCTACAAAAAGCAACCCACCCATTTTTAATGCACTATGAAATCTTTTGTAAATTTCGTTCTTAATAGAGCTATTAAAATAAATAACTACATTTCTGCAAACAATCAAATCCAAATTACGGAAATAGTCATCTAAAATTAAATCATGCTTCTTAAAAGCTACCATGCTTTTAATTATTGGTTCCACATAATATTCTTCATTTTTTTTCTTGAAATATTTATTTAAGAGTTCTTCTGATATATTTTTAATTTCGCTATATGCATATTTGCCTTCTTTAGCTCTATCTAAAATCGGTCCATCAATATCAGTAGCTATTATCTCGTGTCTCCCATAAGGAGATATCTCTCTTATGAGCATTGCCAAGGAATATGGTTCAGACCCCTGAGAGCAGGCAGCACTCCATATTTTTAAATTTATATTATTTACTAGCAGCTCTTCCTTAATTTTCTTCTCTAGCTCTAAAAAAAGCTGAGGATTTCTAAAAAACTCAGTAACATTTATGGTTATATAATTTAAGAATCTATCTCTTTCAGCTTCATTACTTTTAATTAGATTGGTGTATTCTATATAACTATCTACACCAATCCTGTTCATCAAGCTTTTTATCCTTCTATGGAGCTGTGCTGGCTTATAAGCAGAAAGATCCACTTTTAAATTATCCAGTATCCAGCTTTCAAATTCTATTACTTCCATATACTCCTCCACCTAAAAGTTTCTCTATTCTCTTAGGAATACTATATAAAGACAGAACCTCGTCAACACATCCTGTTTCATATGCCGCTTTCGACATACCATAAATAGTACTGCTGCTTTCTGCTTCGCTAATAGTATAACCACCAAAGGCTTTAGTGACTTTTATGCCTTCCGCGCCATCTTTTCCCATCCCTGTGAGGACAATACTTATGAGACCATCCTTATAAAACTCAGCAGCTGATTTTATAAGCCTATCAGCAGCTGGTCTCACTCCCCATAAAGGAGGAGCTTCGTTCAAATATATATGACCATCAATAACTTCCATGTGGTAGCCTCCTGGGGCAACATATACAGTACCTCCCCTAATTAACTCTCCCTGCTCTCCCTCCTTAATCACCATAGGGGATAGTTTGTTGAGCCTTTCTGCAAAGGTTTTAGTAAAGCCTTTAGGCATATGCTGTACAATCAATATTGGTATATCTATATAAAAATTCAATTCTGAAAAAATATAACCGTAAGCCTTTGGCCCACCAGTGGAAGCAGCCATAGTAATAGCCTTTGGTAAACTTATTTTTCTGTTTAATGCAGAATGATTCATGGGATTTTGCTGTACATTATTCACTTTAGCTTTTTTTCTGTTATAAGCATTATATATAATTTCAATCAACTGATTCTTAAGTCTTATAATATCTAAGGAAATTTCCCCTGAGGGCTTAGGAATAAAATCAAAGGCTCCCTCTTCTAAGGATCCAAGTGTAAGCTCTGTGCTATCCTTTGAAAGGCCACTGAGAACAATAACAGGTGTATTTATCTTTCTTTCCTTAAGTACCTTTAGTACTTCAATGCCATTCATACCTGGCATCTCCACATCCAAAGTTATAACATCAATTTTTTCTTTTTCTAAAAGATATAATAACTCATTACCATCCTTCGCAGCAGCTACAACAGTGATTCCGTCCGCTTCATTTAGCATATCTGAAATGATTCTCCTCATTAAAAAGGAATCATCAACGACTATTACTCTAATATCATTCAAAATATCAACCCTTCTAAATAACTTTTATCCCTACACCTACAGTCTTAATTTGAACACTGCCATCAAAGGAATCTAAAATCATGGTCCTTCCTTTAGAGCCTCCTACATCCATAGCTACAACGTTTATATCTTGCTGTTCTAATACATCTATTACAGCCTTAATATTTCTTTCTCCTATATCTAAATTTAAACTCTTATCTAAAAAATTGAACATAGAGGCTCCTCCTGCTAGTTTAGCAGAGATATTGTATTTCTTCGAGCCAATAGCAACCATTTTACTTACTAAAAGAGGGATAGCCAAATCTGCAAATTTATAAGGGTTGCTTATATTTGAGAATTCATAGCTCCAAGGTAGCATTATATGTGATAGACCACTGATAGAAGTTGTCTTATCATATAGAGCAATTCCTATACAGGAGCCTAACCCAATAGTAATTAATTTTTCTGGCTTTTTTACCACATTCATATCTGCAATTCCTACCCGTACCTCCATAAAAGCTATATCCCCTGTTCTATCAGTTCCTTTTCTTTACTTGTAAGAATACTTTCTAAGCTTAGTAGAATTACTATTTTATTCTCTTCTTTAATTATTCCCTTGATATATCTACTAGATATGGCACTGGTTATATAAGAAGGCATTTCTATTTTTGCCCTATCTATACTCTTAACCTCTGTAACCTGGTCAACTAATATTCCCACCCTGTAATCTTCCCTTTTGACAACAATAATTTTACTATTAATATTAAGTTCCTCTTCAAAATTAAACCTTCTTCTCAAACTGATTACAGGTAGTATAATACCTTCATATTTCATAAGTCCTATCATATAGCTAGGCGCTTCTGGAAGGGCCGTAAGCTCCTCATAACCTAATATTCTTTCAACCTCCATAATGTCAGCAGCATAATATTCATCTTTCACTAAAAAGGTTAAAATTTTCCCCTCATTTATTTCCATAACTCTCTCCCACTAATAAAAATTTTCTATAGCAATAAAACCATCCTCACCTAAGGTTGCCTTGATTTTTTCCTGAATATGATCAAGTCTCATCTCTTTTTCGCCAATAACAACAATTGTATTCTGATAGGTTTTATTGGCTTTAATAACTCCAGTCTTGTCCACTACTAATTTTGTTATAACCCCTCCACCACTACCAACACTTCCAGCTATGATTTCCTGTGAGGCGGTTATAGTGCCTCCTCTAGCCACAGCTCCTTTAGCTAATTCTATTGAAGTACCAGAGGTAATTACACTTTGATATTCACCCTTACCTTTTATATATATCTTCCCAGTAGCATATATCTGAGAATCCTGTATATATTCTATATTAATATCTGACTTGTTAAGAACTTCCTTATTAAGTTCAATAATTCTTAAAAGAAATACTTTAATCATGGTATCAAGCTCTAAATAATCTTTAATGGTAATAGGTCCTAGTCCTATAAGCTTTTCTTTAATAATGGTCTCAATAATCTCATCTCTATAAGAATTACTAGTTAATATAGACAGAATTTCCTTAGAATCCTTATCTATCCTTTGAAATTTACTTTCCATAAGAACCTTTATAATTTGTCCATCTTCTCTATTGATTCCTAAAAGCTTATATTTTTTTATGTCCTCTACTACCTTTTTCATTTCACTTAAATTAGACACTAGATTTTTGTATAGTCTGACTAAATTTAACTTATAATTATCTTTTCCTCCTGCGGCTATTTTGGATCTTAATACATTACCATGAATAACTATATCCCCGGATGCAATGATATTGGCCTCCTCTACCGAACCTAATATCTCTACATCACCCTTAGAATCTACGGTCATCCCAGGATGAACAGATCCATATATTTTTACATGTCCCTGAAAATATAAACTTCCACTTTCTATATCTACGTCCCTTCTATGCTCATATAGCTCCTTTACTTCTATTGTCCCTGCCTTAAAGGATGGTTTACCAGAAATTGTTGCTATTATATTTCCGGATTCTTCTAAAACACAGCCTTTTCCCGCATTAAATAAGTGTTTTTTTGCTTTTTTTCTTTTTATTACTCTTCCAAATACATCTATACCATCATGACCAATTCTGCCTTTTTTAATTGATGCTACTATATCTCCTTTATTCACAGATTCAACAGTGCATATATCTTTATAATTTATACTGGAAGCAACATCATTCTTACCTTTAGAGGAGTGGAATTTTATATCTATTATATCTTCCTCATCGTCCACAGCAGGTCTACCTTCGGCTATAATATATCTTCCACTAGACTTTAACAGCTGTGAATATTGTACATTCTTATTGCTTACATTGATATTTCTATCCTCTATAAGCTTAAGTACTTCTGCTTCAGTAAATAATTCACCTGAGTCAGAAGCTGATGATTCATCGTATTGGATTACAAGATAAGCTTTTGTTCTGCAAGGACTTACATCCAGGGATAATGACCTTTCCATCTTAGGAGAGGACCTCTCATTTTCACTCTCCATCACATAAGCTACTTCTTTTATAGCTATAGTGATAGATTTTTTAAAGAAGCTCCTATTTTCTTTAACAATCTCGTAGTTAATTTTGTCCTTGGCAACCTTCATATCTGAGGCTGCAATTTCTAAACATCTTTCTAGATTGCTGGAAGTATACTCCTTCACCGTCTCCACCACATTTCATAATAAGATAATTAATTATTACTTATGTTTCTTTATGTATTTATCTATATTATTATCGTAGAGTTCCATCAACTTTTTAACTAAAATATTGTCACTTGATGAAATTTTTATAGAATCTATGGTTTTAATAGGAAGAACCTTGGGAGAAGTCCCTGATATAAATGCTCCTTGGTACTCTTTTAGCTCATTTTCATCAATATATCTTTCATGAACTTTTATCTTATTCTCTTTTGCAATCTCTAATACTTGAGACCTAGTTATCCCAGGAAGAACCTGTGCTAAAGGCGGAGTAACTAAGATATCATTCTTAACAAAAAACACATTAGATCTACTTCCTTCTGTAATTCTACCATGATTATCTACTAATAGAGCTTCATAGGCATTTTCATTTTTTATTACCTTGTTAACCGTAGCTCTAAATTGAGAGTTTATTACCTTAGCATTTGGATTGTTCCTCTCTCCATGGAATAATATTGTATGTATACCTTCTCTATAAAGTTTTTCTTCAGGATAACTATGAGGTATATAATAAATATAGCAATCCTCCTGATCCTGGAAAAAGTTTAGTATAAGCTTAATATTGCCATCAGCATGACCATTTGCTTTAATAACCTTGTAAAATCCTTCTTTTATCACAGCAATATCAAACCTACTTTTCACTTTTTCTAAATTCATAGAATTTAACAGTCTATCAATATGCTCTTCTATAAATAAAGGCGTTCCTTGTATTACCCTAATA
>JAEXSY010000357.1 GCA_023440105.1 Bacillota bacterium | reverse complement strand
CTTTAAAAAGCGAATTCCTAACTAAAATATAACTTCATAACGTCTCTTCCTATCGCCTTAGAATCTGAATCAATTCTTTAAGGCTCATATTGAACCAAGAAATATTACTCTGCCACTGAAGATTTGTCTTTCTTGAAACAAAGTCTTTAAAAGCCTGTAAGGAATCAGGTTCCAAGGTCTTTGAATCAATCATACAAGCTGAATTTTTATGAAGAAAAAGGAATAAATAATCGTTTTCTTCTACGATATACTGAAAATCCTTATATCGTAAGGTCATCTTCCCCTCTCCACTGAGCTCCATCTTATCATCATAAAAGGTGGAAACTAAAATTGGCAGTGCTTGTTTTCTCTCCTCCAGAGTTCTATCAGCTCTTACCTTCGGGGGAAAGTCTCTACTTACAATGAGCCATGCTCCAACCATAATTAGCAATCCTTGAATAGCATGATTGAATCCACCGAAAAGTCCTAATATAGCGATAATGACACCTATGATAAAGCGGATTAATATCCTTTTGCCCTCAAAGGTTTCATAGGCTACCTTGAATAAAAGAGTAATAGTGTCTTTATTATGCTCTATCCGTCCTTGAAATCTCTTCATACTCTTTACTTTTCCTCTACCTTCTATTTTCTTTTAACTCTCTTTGTGTTATTATTTTATTACAGAATTTTCGCTAAAACTAGACAATTATTGCGTTATAAGTTTTATTCTTTACACATCTTGCTCTAAACAACAAGGTGAAACCGTTTTTTATATTATTGCAAAGTTATTTTTTTAACAAAAAGGGGAATGAAATATGATAGACTATGCAGGCATACGTATGACACAGGGACAATTAATTTCATGCGAAGAGAAGGAAGGAGTCAATGACAATATGACAAAATCTCACTTCCATGACTTTTATGAATTGTATTATTTGGTAGAAGGAGGACGTCATATTATAGTTGAGGGCTTAATCAACACTATCGAACCTGGTATGTTTGCCATAAAAGCACCTTATGTGATGCATCACTCCTTTGGTTCTGTTGATGTTCCCTTTAAAAGAATTGTTCTTTACTTTAAGCCTGGCTCAGTTGAATCAGAGGCTCTAGCAAAAGCTCTTATTAATTCAACAGGAATTTACAAGCCAAGCTCTAAGGATAGTGCAGCTATCCATAACCTATTAAAGCTTATACTAAGGGAGGAAAACAGCTCGAATATATATAAAGAAGAGCTGTTGCGCAGCCTACTTAATATTCTTCTTATAACAATTTTGAGACAAACCCCTAATAAAGAAAGGAGCTCTAACAAAAACCTCATTGAAGATATTATAGATTATATTCATAATAACTATTTTGAAGATATTAGCCTTGAAACACTATCAAAAAAATTTTTTGTTAGCCCTTATTATCTCTGCAGGGAATTTAAACGCATCACCAACAGAACCATAGTCCAGTACATTAATATAACTCGAGTTTCAAATGCGCAGCGTAAAATTATGGAAACCAATAAGAGTATCACTGAAATCAGCCATCTCACTGGTTTCTCAAATCTAACTCACTTTAACAGGGTCTTCAAAAAATATTCGGACATGACCCCTTCCGAGTATCGTAGAAAATACAAAAAGGTGTCCAAAGGCTAACGTTCACACCTGATTTTCTATATAAAAAAACTGACAATATGTTTTGAGACATATTGTCAGTTATTATTTTTTTAGCAAGAGTTGATCCTACACTATCACTTAAATATCTTTTTGAAAAGTGAAGTGTCAGCTTACGCTGAGGTGAAGTTATGGCTTACGCCATAGTGAAGTTTTACGCCGGGGGCACAAAGTGAAGTTAAGTTTTACCACTTCAACACCAGGTGAAACTTCACTCACGAAGTGAACTTCACTGCCAAAGGCAACTTCACTTGCCCACAAGGGCAAACTTAGTTAAAAAAGACGATGGTTTTTTATCAAAACCATCGTCTTTTTCTGGCGGAGATGGAGAGATTCGAACTCTCGCGCCGGATTGACCGACCTACCGCATTTCGAGTGCGGACCCTTCAACCACTTGGGTACATCTCCCTATATATGCTTACTTAAGTAATTATATAGGAAATTGAAGGGTTTTTCAATTAATTTATATCTCTCCCGTCTCTACTCTTCTTTTTAAATCTATTACCTTTTCTTCTATAAGCTTAGCAGTCCTGATAAACTCTTCTTCACCTTTTCCTGTAGGATCATCCAGGCCCCAATCTTCTACGTGGTCTCCTGGCAGCACAGGGCAGACTACATTACAGCCCATCTTAACTACGATATCTACAGAGGGTATATCCTGAAGCAGCTTGGATTTTTGATCACTCATATCTATATTATAGAGATTTTTTATAGTGGCTACAGCATCCTGATTAATCTGTGGCTTAGTTTCTGTTCCTGCTGAATAAACCTCTAATACATCTCCTGCTAAATTCTTTGCCAGTGCTTCTGCCATCTGAGAACGGCAGGAATTATGAACGCATATAAAAGCAACCTTTTTCTTCATATGTTACACTCCTTTAATACTCCTTCAAGCTCTGAAGGTATTTTTTCCAAGGCTTCTCCGCTTTCCTTATAAATTACTCCATCTATCACCATATAACTTCTCTCTTTAAGGTGTCTTCCTGTATAATTTCCAAAGTATTCTCCTATGAAATACTGTACAATAATCATAAGGAGCTCTAAGTTATTTATAGGATCTCCTCCTACCTTCTCTACCTCATAGCCTCTAATTAGCTTAATGACAGCGGTATTTTTGCTGAAATATGGTTTGTTTTCTAAAAGGGTTACCTTATGGAGAGGATAAAATAAAAGCTTACTTCTTCCCTCCTGGGAGGTTTTAAATGACTTGTAGGGCATTATTATCACCTCTTCATATTACTTCTATAAAGGAAAAGCTCTCCTTCATTTTATCATATCCTTATCTTTCTAAGGTAGCAATACCTTCTCCCAGGAAGTAACCTCAGGCCATCCGGTTGTGTCCCATACTTTTCTTATAGCTGAGTAGTAATACTTAAGCTTTGTCTGTATATGCTTTCCTTTCATATAGTCTGGAGGCCCTTCCCTAAGCAGACTATATTCCATAAGCCTTGCTCTATCCTCTGTGGGGAAGGTCTTAGAATAAGAATCCACAAAGTAAACTTCATCAATATCTCCTCTTTTGTCATAAGCTTCGCTCAGTGGGGTATTTTCCGTGGAACCACTATACTGATAGCTTTCGCCATTTTCGTCTAAATAATTATAATAATAAGCAAAACCCTTAGGATTAAGCTCTCCCCACTGATCATCATTAAAATAGAAGCCATCATCATCTATGATAAGGTTAAACAATCTTGTATCTATTGCATGAGCTAGTTCATGGGTAAAGGTTCTTCTAATAGACTCAATATATTGCCCATTAAGCACAATATGCTGCTTTCCATTATTAATAGCAAAGCCCACAGGGTTATCAATATTGCCAGAAATTATGGAAGAAATGCTCCCAGTAATATATATACCGATTCCTCCAGGGGAAGTGTCCTTAAATTGATTAAAGAAATTCTCTGGATAAAGGCTCAGAGCATCTTCCAATGCTGTTAAGGCTTGATATGTTGCAGTTTCATCCTCCAAAGCTGTAACAGCATAATCAAAAAAGCTAATTACAGCATTTTCTCCAATATATATATCTACTCCATACTTTTTAGAGAGATAATCTGCATATTCACTTAGTTTTCCATAGTATTTATTTTCTTTAGGGGCAACACTGCTATAGCTATCCCAATTCTCAAAAGACTCAATAGACTTATTAAAAGGAGCTTCTTTATTTATATTCCATACAACAATATCCTGTAATACTCCTGCTCTAGTAATGTTAAATATTAAGCTAGGCTCTTTTCCAGTAAGCTTCTCTGCACCTAATATATATACATCGGTAAATATTTGTTCTTCAGGATATTCCTCTTCTACATGATAATCATCAAGCTCAAAGGAATATTCATCCTCATGGATAAGCTTCTTATCCACAAGATCACAGCACCTTACCATAATAGAATTATCATCTCTCCAGAAATATAAATAAAGGTATCCACTCGGCTCATGGACATAATATTCGAAGTAATATTCTCCAGAATCTATCTCAACATAAGGCTCAAAAGTGCCTTCTTCCTGCTGATATAGGGCTACTAGTATCTTGTCCTCATTTCGCCTGAGTCCATATACTTCTCCCTGAAGCTCAAATAAAGTAATTTCCCAAGGGAGCTCACAAATGACTTCACCCTTTTCTATGTCCACCATTAGCTTTATATCCTTCTGATCAACAAATCTTGTGGCAGAAATCACTGCGATACCTTCTTCTTCAAGGATTCCTTCAATAATTAGGTGGCTATAATTCATATTCCCTGTGTAAATCTCTGTAAGCTTTTCATCCTCAATAGAATATGAATTTAAATAATAGGTATCTTGGTCTATAAAATAGATACTATTATCTTTCGAAGAGTATCTACTATCATAAAAATTAAGATCTTCCAGAGAAAGCTCCTTTACTTTAGAATAGCTCTCGTCAAATACATAAAGCCTCATTGTAGTGCTATCCTTTACCATAAGTGGAGAAGTACTTAAGATTTCAAAATTAAAATGACTGAGATAATAATCCCCCGTTCCAGTAAAAAGCTGGCCTTTATAAAGCTCTTTCAGCTTTCCTGAGCCTTCTGAAAGCTTAGCAATAGTATATTCATAGCTACCCTCATCAGCATATATTATAATTGTCCCATCTTCTGTAATTGCCGAGGCACAATATTTATATCCCTCTGGAATCTTCTCTTCTAAAATACTATAAAAGGTTTCTTTCTCTCCCTGAGACTTAAATATACTTAAACCATTGCAGCCAGCTAAAAGAAAGAGCATCAGTATAGTTAAAGCTAATAAGCTCATTATTTTTAACTTTCCCTGTGATGAACTAAGTTTATTAAGGTGTGTTGAATTAAGTTTAATAAGGTGTGTTGAACTAATATTATTAAGGTGTGTTGAACTAAGTTTAATAAGGTGTCTAGAATTAAGTTTATTAAGGTGTGTTGAACTAATATTAATAAGGTGCATATCTTCCTCCGTATGAGTTCTTTAATAGAATATACGTAAATTCATGACCTTTTGTGCATATTAATGATATTTATTATCCTTTGATATAATAAAACGATGAGATTACCAGCATCGTAACCTCATCGTCATTGTTATAGTGTTTTATTGTTAGATTTATTCTTAATTAAACATATGGATTGAGTCATTGTTCCCATAGGACAAAATGTACACCATGTCCTAGGTTTGTAGAGAACCATAACAATTAAACCAATAAGAGTAGATGTCAGCATCAAACTATAGAAACCGAAGCTGAATTTAGCTATCCAATCAGCTACAGTGCCGGCAGTATAAGTCCATCCCCAAGGCACCTTGAATGTCCAAAAGACCTTAATGACCTCCTTAAGAGATTCTGCTCCTGAGTACACTAAATAAGTTTGAAATATCATGTTGCCGAACATTGTTAGGAAAAATATAAGAAAACCATATCTGAACCATTTGGAGAC
>JAEXSY010000352.1 GCA_023440105.1 Bacillota bacterium | reverse complement strand
TAAAGATGAAGCTAGACACGGTAGAGCTTTTGAAGGTCTTTTAGAAAGATACTTTGGAAATAAATAATATAAAGTAATATAAGGTTGTCTAAAAGTCTATGTACTTTTTGGACAACCTTTTGTTATTTAAAGAAATATAACAAAATAGGATTTTAAAACTCAACCCAAATGTTGATAAATTTGTTATAATTAATAGTGATTATCATATATTTAGATAGTATTATTAAATGCTGATACAAAATGAAGGGAGATTATAAATGACTGATAATAGTGAAGGAACTAAAGAAAATATAGCTCCTCAGTGTATAGACTCAGATGAGCTAGCTATTGAAGCAAAGAGTGCTTGTTCTCGTATTGGCTATGGATTCACAGCCTTTGAAATATTATGGTTGGTAGGACAGATATTTATTGGAATAGTTATTTATACGATTAATGCGGATTTATCAGAGTCCATGTGGGGGCTTTTTATTTCTAATTATATAGCCATGCTCTTCATTGCACTGCCAGTATTATATATAATTATTAATAGGTTAGAGACAAGGAAACCTCAGAAAAGTAGCATGAAGGCTTCAACTTTTATAGGCTCAATAATGATAATGTACACTTTATCCATAGTTGGATCACTTATAGGAATAGGAGTGAACTACTTAATTAGTATACTTTTTGGTATTACCTCCAGTAGTGCAGCAGTAGAGCTAATATCTTCTGGAGAGGATATTCTTGTAAACTTTCTCTTTGCCGGCATCACTGCTCCAATAGTAGAGGAGTTTATCTTTCGTAAGCTTCTAATAGATAGGACTATAAAGTATGGATCTAAGCTATCTTTAATTCTTTCAGGACTGTTGTTTGGTCTTGTTCATGGTAATTTTCAGCAGTTTTTCTATGCGTTCTTCCTAGGGGTGTTTTTTGCTTTTATTTATATTAGAACTGGAAAACTTACCTATACTATAATACTTCATATGATATTAAACTCAGTATCAGTCCTTATAGCTGCTCTTTATCCTGCAATTGCTTCCATTGAGACCATGGAAACAGCAGAGATTTTTGAATATATTTCTACAGGGAACTCAGAAATGCTTCTCCAGTTATTTTTACTGATTATACTGGCATTTTCTCAATATATTTTTGCTTTTATTGGAGTGATAATATTAATAGTTAAAAGAAAGAGCTTTGCTTCTATGTTCGATAACACTGAAAGATACTCAGGAAGCTCATATCCTAAAGGATTAAGAAGTGGTCTTGAAATTTTTAAGAGTTTTGGAATGGTTCTTTGTATCCTTGTTTTTCTTGCAGTGTTCATTTTGAATATGGTATCTGTTTAATAGTTATAATCTAAGTGGACAATAAGAAAAAAATTAAAAAATACAAAGGCTCAGCAGAATGCTGAGCCTTTGTATTTATAATCCTTCAGGAATAGTGCTTTTTATATTTTTTTCCTTTAATATTTCATATATGGTTTTAGAGGTTGTATCCTTTTCTGTATACCCTAACAAATCCAAAACCTCATAGAATTCTTCTTTGCTTATGGTCTCGATTTCTAAGTATGGATGAGGATAGATTTCTGGTGAATTAATATCAATTTCTATTAAGGTATTTTTATACTTATAGCTTTCTCTGTACTTTCTTATAACCTCTACGGGTACTAATCCTAAAGCCTTGAATATTTTCTTACCTTCTTCACCGGAAGCTATTGCTACTTCGCTCTCTTCCATTCTTTTAAATATTTCCTGGCTGAGCATTCTTTTGACAGTCATATAGTATTCTTTATTGTCAGTAAGGAGGTTATTTACTTCTCTTATCCTGGCATAACCCTTATTTTTAAGCAAGCTTCTATCCTCAAAATCATAAATATTATTTATCTGGTCTTCTTTTTTTATAAGGGGAATGTTATTATTATTCATAATCTGTCGGATTTTTTCTAAATCTATATCTAAAATTTTTACTTCCATTTCTTCCATGGTGAGCCTCCTATTTTTTATATGTATTAGTTTAGATAAAGCTGATATTTATGTTATAATCTATTATACAATATTTACAAATGGAGAGAGGAGTTTTTTTTGTGGATAATTTTAAAGAACAGCTGGTAAGAGCAAACAGTGGTACTGCCTATAAAATAACGAAAGTTTTTACCTATATATTTGCAGTATTAGCGGTATTATTCCTGGGTACTTTTAATCTCATTCTTACAGCAATTTTTGGACTGGCTGCTGTGGGTTTATTCTTTTTAAAGAAAAGGCTTTATTTAGAATATGAGTATAGTATAACTAATGGGGAAGTTGATGTTGATAAAATCATTGAAGCAAAGAGCAGAAAGAAGCTTATAACTTTTAATATGAAGGAAGTAGAGCTTTTAGCCCCCTTAGATAGCTCCGAGTATAAAAGCTTTTCTGGAAAACCGGAAAAAATAATTAATGCCGTTCCTAATGGAGATACTAATAGGAAGTATGGGGCAATCATAAACGGTGGGGGTAAAAGAGCACAGCTTATTTTTGTGCCTAATAAGGAATTTGTGGATTTATGCTTTATATACAATCCAAAGGCAGTGAAAAAATTTATTTAGCTAAAGAGGACAAGAAAATATGGAATACATCAATGATATTACCATAAACGAAGCAATTATTCACATCCTTGATAGTAACAGTGATGAACCTATACTTAATAACTTCACCTTAGAGCTCAATGAAGATGTTTATAAGTTTATATTAAAGCATCTTCAAAGATCCTTTAAGGACGAGGAGCTTAAATATGCCCTTTTTAATAAAAGAACTGTGGTAAAGGACGTAAGTCAGGAGTTCTTAAAGGGGGAAGGCTTAAGCTTTATTGAGGCTTCTCAGGAGCTAGCTAGGCAGCTCTTTTCTTTAATAAAGGGGAATGGAAATATACCTTCCTGTGATCTTATGATAGTTAATCTCACTACAGAATATGGTCCTATGATTGGTATATTAAAAATGGATTATGTAAAGAACTTTACCCATGAGATAGATTTTGTTGATGATCAGATTGGAATAAATATAGTCCCTCATACCACAGGCTTGCCTGGGGGAGGACAAAAGCTTCAAAAGTCAGCTTTCATTAAGCTTATAAAAGAAGACCAGGAATTTAATCTCATGGTTATTGATAAACAAGCCAAGGGAAAGAATGAAGAAGAATACGGAAGTAATTATTTTATTTCCAGTTATTTAGGTTGCAATATTATAAAAAATGAGAGAGATATGACTAAAGGACTTCTAAAAACTGCAGAGGCTTGGACTAGAAATAATATAACAGAAGATGCTGACCGGGCAGAGCAGGTTAGAAGCACCCTCAAGCAGAAGCTCAAGGAAGAGGATTCCATAAACATAGATGCCTTAAGCGAAGAGCTTTTTAAAGATGAACCAGAAAAGAAAAGAAGCTTTCAGGAGTATGCAGCGTCACAAGGCCTTGAGGAAGAAGTGATTCTTGACAAGGAATATGTGGAAAAGAAGCTTAAAAGGATAAGACTGAAGATTGATAAGGATATTGATCTATATATCACTGAAGAAGCCTATAACGACAGCAATCGCTTTGAAATCATTCGAAATGGTGATGGAAGCATTAATATTATATTAAAACACATTATGAATTATATAGAAAAATAAAGAAGAGGATACCTCCTCTTCTTTATTATATATTATTTGTTCATTGCGTTAGCTGAACCTAATATATTATCAATCTTGTAT
>JAEXSY010000324.1 GCA_023440105.1 Bacillota bacterium | reverse complement strand
ATATCCTCAAGGCCTGAAAAGTCCACCACCACATAATCCTCTATATTTAAATCAAAATTGCTGTTAACAGTTTTGATTGCCAGCTGTCCTTTTCCGAAGGCATAAGCGTGGGTTAGCTTATCATAGCCGTGACCGTCGATCTGTACATAGGAATCTCTCATAAGAGAGGTAAGCTTCAGCTTATTATGTACTGGATCCACTGTAAGAACCATGATGGAGTCGGAGCGACCTTCAAAGTCATCGCTTCGGCTATCTATTCCCATAAGCAATATATTAGTTATCCCATCCTTGTCGGTAAATTTCTCTTCATTAATCCCTAAATCCTCACTACTGCTGGAAATTTTATCTCTATTTATTGAGCTTAAAGAGGTACAGCCGTATATAAATACTATTCCAATTGTAGCGATAAATATAAATCCAAGGATAATCAAGAAAACCTTTAATTTATTTTTGTTCCCTGAATTATTTACATACTTGTTGTTATTCATTGCTCCTCCAAAATGATATTAAAAGCTTTAAATATTTATATTACATAATTATATCAAATAAAATATTTAAATACATAATTTTAATTAAATAATGTATACAATTTATTATATATTAAAAATATGTAAGCGTATAACATAATGATATAATATAATAGATGTAATGGGTTATAAAACCAAGTATATTGACAAATTACGACGGTATTGATAAACTTTTTACAGGATTATGGAGGAAAGAATTCGTAAGAGGTATTGAGATGAATAACAATTTATTGAAAAGAGCTGTCACCAATATTTTAAAGGTGATAATAATAGCAGCTCAAGCGGGGGTTTTTGCTTATTTTTGGTTTACTTTTTATAGAAAGCTCATATTTTTACCTTTCTGGAATAGGGGAAATTGGGCTTTAGTTGCTTTATATGGTCTTATTGTTCTGCTCTTTAGCAAGCTTTTCGGTGGCTTTAGGGTTGGCTATCTGAAAAATCAGGATATTTTGTATTCTATGTCCTTGGCAGCAATATGTACAAACCTTGTGTCATACCTTCAAATGTCGCTGATTCATAGAAACTTTATGCCCTTCAGGCCCATTGTTTATATGATACTTATAGATATTTTCCTGGTATTTTTATGGACCTTTACCTCCAGCTATATATACAAGAGGCTTTATCCAGCAATGAAGATGCTGATTATCTACGAAGGAAGAAATCCAGGAGATTTTATAGACAAGTTAAATAAGAGAAAAGATAAATATGATGTTAGTGAAATGATAGATATAGCTCAGGGAGAAGAGATTGTATATAAAAAGATGGAAGGCTATAAGGGTGTAATTCTTTGGGATCTTACAGATGAAATAAGAAATACTCTAATAAAGCATTGCCTAGATAAATCTATAGGCTGCTACGTTACTCCAAAGATATCAGATATTATTATCCTGGGCTCCGAGAGAATTCATTTGTTCGATACGCCGCTATTATACTGCAAGAATGTAGGACCTCAAATAGAACCAGCTATTATCAAGAGATTAATGGACATAATTTTATCTCTTGCTGGTCTTGTGATAGCCTCTCCTATAATGGCCATATCTGCTATATTCATTAAACTATATGACAGAGGACCTGTATTTTATAAGCAGAATAGGTTAACACTAAATGGGAGAGAATTTCAAATCTATAAATTTAGAAGTATGAAGGTGGATTCTGAAAAGGATGGAGCAAGACTTGCCACCAAGGGTGATGACAGGATTACTCCTGTGGGAAGAATACTTAGAAATCTTCATTTTGATGAACTGCCACAGCTTATCAATATATTAAAGGGTGATATGTCCTTGGTAGGTCCAAGGCCTGAACGAAAGGAAATAATGGAAAGGTACTGCCAGGATATTCCTGAGTTTAGCTATAGGCTGAAGATGAAGGCTGGTTTAACAGGCTATGCGCAGGTTTATGGTAAGTATAATACTACCCCTTATGATAAGCTGAAGCTTGATTTATTTTATATCGAAAATTACTCTCTTCTTCTGGATTTGAAAATTATATTATTAACCTGCAGAATATTCTTCTTGAAGGAGGTTTCTGAGGGGGTGGATGAGACTCAAAGGGATGCCAGAAAAGAGAACAGTGATAAAAAAGACAATAAAAAGCTGGTGAAGACATGAGAAAAGTAGAGGTTTCTGTAGTAATGGCTGCCTATAACTGTGAAAGCTATGTCCGTAAGGCTATAGAGTCGGTGATGATTCAGGAGCCACCTCTGGAGCTGATAGTTGTTGAGGACTGTTCTACAGATAATACCTATGAACTGCTGATGGAGCTTCTGGAAGAAATAAATCTTCCTGAAGGAAAAGAATTTAAGCTTCTAAGAAATGAAAAGAATTCCGGAGTAGCAGCCTCTAGAAATAGAGGAGTAAGAGCTGCTGCTGGAAGGTATATAGCCTTTTTAGACAGCGATGACTGGTGGGAGGAAGGGAAGCTTTCAAAGCAGCTGTCCCTCATGAAAAGGAAAGCTGCAGTGCTGTGCTCCACAGGAAGAGAGCTTATGAAGCCTGATGGCAGCTCCACTGGAAAGATTATCCCTGTCAAGGAGGAGTTAAGCTATAAGGAGCTGTTAAAGCACAATTCAATAAACTGCTCTTCAGTGGTTCTAGATAGAGAAGTAGCCTTAGAATTTCCTATGGGTCATGATAACCTTCATGAGGACTATATAACCTGGCTCAGTATATTGAAAAAGTATAAAAAAGCCGTAGCTATAAATGAGCCCCTTTTAAAATATCGTCTTAGTGAAGGTGGTAAGTCAAGAAATAAGCTTAAATCTGCAAGGATGACCTATGGAGTTTATAGGTACATGGGCTATGGGATTCCTTCCTCTATTCTGATGTTTTCTTCCTATGTCTTCCATGGAATTAAAAAATATATTTAGAACTATGGAGTTTTTTTAAAAAGGAGATAATATGACTAAGTTCATTAATGATATAAAAAAATACTATAAATATACTGTTTATTCTGCTAAATCTGAGCTGAAATCAGAGGTAGCAAACTCGCATCTCAGCTGGCTCTGGTGGATACTGGATCCACTGCTTTTTATGCTGGTATATACCTTTGTATTTACGATAGTTTTTAATAAAAAGCTGGACTATGTAGCGGCTTTTGTATTTGTAGGGCTTTCACTTTGGAGCTTTTTTGAAAAAACCTTAAAGAATTCTGTAAAGCTGGTTGCCAGCAATAGTCCTATAGTATCAAAGGTATACATACCTAAATATATGCTTATTCTTGTGAAGATGGGAGTTAACGGTTTTAAGATGTTCATCTCCTTCGGACTCGTGGTAATACTTATGATTTATTATAAGGTACCTGTGAATCCATTTCTTCTTATATATATAATTCCTATATTGATTACCTTATTTTTATTGACCTTTGGAATTAGCACTCTCCTTTTACATTTTGGAGTTTTTGTGGAGGATTTGGCTAATCTAATCAATGTTGCTTTGAAGATGGTGTTCTATTTTTCTGGTGTTTTTTATTCCATAGAAATAAATCTTCCAGAGAATTTAAGCAAGATAGCCATGACATACAATCCTCTGGCACTTTTAATGATGGATATGAGAAATGTACTTTTATATTCTACAATGCCCCATAGAAAGCTCATATTTATATGGTTTTTAGTGGGCCTCATACTTTCAATTATAGGTGTAAGAACAATATATAAATACGAAAACAGCTACATAAAGGTGATATAGATGGAAAATAAAATAATTAATGCTATAGAGGTAAGAGATTTAAAAATTCGCTACCGCAGCTTAAATAAGATGTCTATAAGAAAGAGCTTATTAAAGCTAAGAAAGAGCAAGGTTGAGACCTTTGAAGCTGTCAAGGGAATATCCTTCGATGTGCCTAAGGGAGAAATCATGGGTATAGTAGGAAAAAACGGAAGTGGTAAGTCAACTCTTTTAAGAGCCATAGCAGGTATCTTTTCTCCTGATGAAGGGAGTATTAACATTTTTGACAATACCATATCCCTTCTTTCCATTGGGGTAGGCTTTCAAAAGAAGCTTACAGGAAGAGAAAATATATTTCTATCAGGTATGCTTCTAGGTTTTTCCGAGGAGCAGATAAAAGAAAAGCTCCAAGAGATAATTAAATTCTCTGAGCTGGGTAATTTTATTGATAAGCCTGTTAAGACCTATTCCAGCGGTATGTACTCAAAGCTTGCCTTCTCTATTACCGCCATATTAGAAACGGATATTATGCTCATAGATGAGGTTCTAAGCGTTGGGGATGCAAAGTTTAAGAAAAAGAGCTACAACAAAATGCAGCAGCTTATACAGGATAAGGACAGAACAGTGATAATTGTATCTCACAGCTCTGAAACCTTAAGAAACCTCTGTGATAGCATACTCTGGCTCCATGAGGGGGTTATTAAGATGCAGGGCTCTGTAGAGGAGGTTCTTCCTGCTTATGAAGAGTTTATGTCATAGACTTGGCTTCATCTTTAAGCAGATTATTAAGATGATTATGCAAGCCTTGATATTTCCAGCGGTCTACTGGTTTTTTAGCAGAAGACCTGTGGAGGAGGATTTGATAATCCTTGCCGATGGGCATAAAAGTGAGCTTCCCTACAGCATGGCAGAGGTATATAGGGCTTTAAAGGATAGCCCCTACAGGGTAGTAACTTATTTCAGAAGAGGTAATGAGGGAAGCTACCTGAAGAATCTTTTGTGGATGCTTTCTTTTATGAAGCTATACAGCACCGCGAGGTTTGTATTTATATGCGATAACTTCCTTCCCGTAGCTTCCTGCAATAAAAGAAAGGAAACTACCGTGGTTCAGCTCTGGCATGCAGGAGGAATATTAAAAAAATATGCCTATGATACCAAGGATGATATTCCATCTTATTATAGAGGGAATGTCTTCAAGAATTATACCCTGGTAACTGTCAGTGCTCCCTGCTGTATACCCATATATGAAAGAGCTATGAGGCAGGAAAAGGGCACAGTAAAGGCTCTGGGAGTAAGCAGAACCGATAGATTCTTTAAAGAGGAATACAAAAAAGAGTGTATCGATAACTTCTATAAATATCATCCTGAGGCTAAGGGAAAGAAGATTATTTTATGGGCTCCCACCTTTCGTGGAAAGGCAGGAAATCCATATTTAATAGGGGAGAAGGCAATAGAGAAGCTTATCAGTGACCTCTCAGAGGGGTGGTATATCATCACAAAGCTTCATCCTCATATGAAGAGAAGCTATGACCTCAGGGAGAGCAGCATTCCTACAGAAGAGCTGCTGCCAGTGATTGATATCCTTATAACGGACTACTCTTCAGTGCTTTTTGATTATGTGCTTCTTGATAAGCCGCTAGTATTGTATGCCCCAGATCTTCAGGAATATGTAGATAAAAGAGGACTTTACATAGATTATTCAGAGCTTCCCGGGATTGTTGTCACAGAGGGAGAGCACCTTACAGAAGCGGTGCTTTCTGAGTATCGCAGCTATAATCCTCAAAGGACTAAGCTCTTTAGAGAGAGATATATGTCAGCTTGTGATGGCAGGGCGACGGGAAGAATATTAAAGGAAATAGGGATTAATCTTTAAAATTAAGAATGTAAGAGGAGGAATAAAAAGATGATTTCAGCGATGTTATTTGCAGGTGGAGTAGGAGCAAGAATGAAATCGAAGGATATACCAAAGCAATTTTTAGAGGTGGATGGAAAAGCGATTATCATAAGAACTATAGAGCATTTTGAAGCACATCCAGAGGTGGATAACATAGTTGTAGCCTGTAAGGAGGACTGGATAGATTATCTTGAGGAGCTTATTGCTAAAGCAAATATTAAAAAGGTTGTGGCAGTAGTTCCTGGAGGTGAAACAGGCTTTGATTCCATTCATAACGGCGTCGTAAAGGTAGCTGAATTCGCTAAGGATCCGCAGGATATCATACTAATATGCGATGGAGTAAGACCTATGCTTTCAGAAAAGCTCATATCCAATTGTATAAGGATAACTAAGGAGCATGGTACAGCAGTACCTGTAACTCCAAGCATCGATTCACTTTTATATAGTGAGGATGGACACAACTGCAATAAGAGCTACAAGAGAAGCAGCATGTACATAACTCAAGCTCCTCAGGGCTATACCATGGAAAAGATTCTGTGGGCTCATGAAGAAGCTTATAAAAGAAATATATTGAATCCTGTATCCTCCAGCGAGCTCTTCATAGAACTTGGCGAAAATGTTCAGCTATTTATCGGTGAAAGGAATAATATTAAGGTTACTACCCCTGAGGATTTAGAAACCTTAAGAGCTGCTTATTATTATGAGCATTATAAAACTTTTGCAAAGGAAGCGTTGAAGTATGGAGAATCTGATATCATCACAAATAACCACTAAGGTATATGAAGACATCAAGCCAATAGCTGAAGAGAGGCTTCCTTGGGAAAAACTGAAAAATTCCACAGTTTTTATTACAGGAGCAGGAGGCTTTATAAGCTATTATCTTGTGTTAGCCCTACTTATAAGAAATGACCTCTACAAGGATAATATAAAGGTTGTTGGACTGGTAAGAAGCAGAGAGAGGGCGGAGAAGAAGTATAAGAAGATATTAGAGAGAAATGACTTTAAGCTGGTGGTTCAGGATGTATGCTCTCCTTTTTCCATGGATGAAAAGGCTGATTACATAATTCACGCAGCCAGCCAGGCCAGCGCATGGCATTATGAGAATGATCCTGTAGGAACCATAAATGCAAACCTCACAGGAACCATCAACGTATTGGAATACGCCAGAAGCTGCGGAGCAAAGGCTACCCTTATGATTTCCAGCCTCAAGGTTTATGGAGCTGTCCATAATGGAGCCTCATCTCTCACAGAGGATACCGTGGGCTATATAGATCACACCTCCTATAAAAACTGCTATGCCCAGGGGAAGAGGGCTGCAGAAACCCTATGTGCCTCCTATCATAAGCAGTATGGAATGGATGTAAAGATTGCAAGACCTTCATATATATACGGACCTTCCTCTCTCACTGATGATAGAGTGTGGGCTCAATTTATAGCAAATGTAGTAAAAAATCAAAGTATATTATTAAAGAGCAATGGCGGTGCCTACCGTTCCTTCTGTTATGTGAGAGACACAGCCTCAGCTCTGTTATATATTCTTTTAAAGGGTGAAGCTATGGTGCCCTATAACATAGCTGCAGAGCATTCCAACATTACCATAAGAGGCTTTGCCAGAGAAGCGGTGAAGGTATTCCCAGAAAAGAACCTTACCCTTTCCTTTGCTAATAAGGAGGATGAGGTGGAGCCGGATATATCTCTCTTTTCTCAAACACCTGAAATTCTAGACTCCAAAAGGCTGGAAGCTTTAGGCTGGGAGGCTAAGGTGAACCTTGCAGAAGGAATTCGTACTGCAGCATTAATAGTTGAGGAACAAAACAAATGATGAAAATTAAAGACATATTAAATGAATACCAGCAGGATTATTCAGAGGCCATGGGGGAAGTTAAGGGCTATCCCTATGGCTCTCTTAAAAATAAAACAATAGTGGTATTAGGTTACAAAGAAAATCCCTTAAAGGATGGCATAATATTCAGCCTCCTTTCTTTAAATGATAACAGAAGGCTGAATTTAAATATTCAGCTCATAGAGCTAGGAGGAGAGGGAGATAGTTCTCTCTTTACTTTATTAAAGGATAGGGAGGATATATCCTTCTATACCTTAGACAGCTATAAAGAAGCTTCAGCAGATTACATAATAGACACAGGAGTATGTGCTTTTTCTCTTAAGGAGGAGGGCTTATCTCCAGCTGAGGTCTTAGAAAATGCAAATAAGGCTCTCAATGTAGCAGGGAGGCTAAAGCCACAGGGCTATATATTGCTTTCTGATTATAGAGCCTATGGAGAGGTTGCAGAGGGCTTTTATATATCAGAGCATGAGTCAGGAGCTATGTCTCTAGACTCCCAGGCTTCCTTAGAAGGTCAGCTCCTTAGGACCTATGAGACCCTCTGCGCCTCCTATGGAAGGCAGTATGGATTTAAATGGACCATCTTTAGATGTGGGATTATCCTGGGACCGGATATTTCCTTTAAGGGACGATGGATAGATGAGCTTTTAGAAGCCTTTGTCATGGGAAAGGAGCAGGTATATAAGAGAAGCACCAGAAGCTACAGCTTTCTCTATATAAATGATCTTATGACGGCTCTTCTTAAGGCTCTGGGCCAGTGTCCTCCTAAGGTGTATAACCTTGTGAGCAGGGATTGCACAAAAACCCTTGGGGAGATTGCAGAAGCCTTATATCAAAGATTCCCAGACCAAGGGGATATAATACTAAAAAGGAATGAGGGAATAGTACCAGAGGGCTGTGCCTTATATGGTGAACTCCTTCCACACTACGGCTGGGAGAGGGAAGTTTCCATGGAGGATATCCTCATATTAAAGGTGGAGAGTCTGCTTCAGGAAAAAGAAATCTTCATCTTTGATAATTCCTATTATGGAAAGCTGAATGCCGT
>JAEXSY010000298.1 GCA_023440105.1 Bacillota bacterium | reverse complement strand
ACTAAAAAAGTATCGGGGAACCCCCGATACCTTGTTTATTCTCCATCTTCATTATCTTCAGCTTCAGTTGTAACTAATGTGATAGTAACCTTTTTTCCTTCTTCTGCCACAGTAGGTGATATATTATCTATCATCATTTGGTCCTCAGGAGTTTTTATAGTTTTACCATCAAATTTATACTCATAGGTTAATTTATATTCTGAGGCTATAGAGTTTAATCTATTCTTTGCCCCTCCATACAATGCTCCTAGGTATTGTTCAAGATCTACAGAAGGTGGAGTATATTTCCCTACGGTTACAGCTACCGTAGTTTCCTGTTCCACTTTAGTTCCTTTAGGAATACTCTGAGATATTATCTTACCATCCTTTGATTTATCTTCTGTTGGTTCCTCTGATACATTGCCTATCTTTAATCCGTTTGCTTCTAATAAAACTTGTGCTTCACTATCACTTCGCCCTAATAAATCAGGAACCTCTACAGTTTCAATCTTTTTACCTAAGCTTATAACAAGATTAATCTTAGTATTTTTAGGAACATCATCCTCTCCTTTAGGATCCTGAGAGATTACTTTGTCAATTTCCACCGTATCACTATGTTCCATTGTTATTTCTCCAACTACTAAATTGGATACTGTTATCATTTGCTTAGCTACATTTACATCATAGTTTGTTAAATCTGGAACAGCAACTTTTTCTTCTCCCATACTTATGGTCACCTTTACGGTACTACCTTTTTTGACCTCTGTTCCTTCCTTGGGCGATACAGAGATAATAGTATCAATCTCTTCTTCAGAATTAATTTCTAAAGTTTCCATTAATAAATCTTGTTCCTTTAATTTTAATTCTGCTTCCTCCCTTGATAATCCTACTAATTCTGGAATAAGAACAATATCAGACTCTTTATTTCCATTAAATATAAGTGAGGCAGCTAATGCACCCAGTAATAGAACCAGTATACTTATGATAACTAAAAGAAGTATGGATTTTTTCTTCTTTTTGGGTCTATCTTCAAAGTCATTATAATCCTCGTCATCCTCTTCGGGTTCCGAAGGCTTATTGTTTATGTTAACTGGTGTCATTATTCTAGTAAAGTCATCGTCAACACCATTAGTAATTACATTAAAAGATACTTTTTCCTTGATTTTTAGTAAATCTGTTAAGATATCATAACTGCTTTGATACCTTTTAATTGGTTCCTTTTCCATGGCCTTAAGTATTAAAGCATTAAGGTTTTCAGGAAGATTAGGCGTATAATCTTTTGGCGCTCTTGGGGCGTCCTGGATATGCATTAAAGCTATAGCTACTGGATTGTCTGCCTCAAAGGGGAGCCTGCCTGTTGTCATTTCATACATTACTATACCAAGAGAATAGATATCTGTACGGGCTTCTAAGTATGCGCCTTTTGCTTGCTCTGGGGAAAAGTAATGAGCTGAGCCCATAACTGCTGTGGTATGAGTCATGGTAGCTGAACTAATAGATTTTGCAATTCCAAAATCTGATACCTTAACTATATCATCACCAGTAATAAGGATATTTTGAGGCTTGATATCCCTATGAATAATATTATTTTTATGAGCGCAATCCAATGCCTTAGCTATCTGAATTGATATATTCACGGTTCTTTCGGTAGAAAGTTTTCCTTCCTCTCTAATTATCTGCTTAAGAGTCTTACCATGAACATACTCCATAACTATATAATTTATTCCATCCTGACTTCCAACATCTAAAACACCAATAATATTCGGGTTGTTTAGATTTGCAATAGCTGTAGCCTCTCTCTTGAATTTATCCACTATTTCAGGATTTGATGAAAACTCTGCTTTTAGTATTTTTATAGCATTAAATCTATTTAACTTATTGCATTTGGCTTTATAGACTTCAGCCATACCGCCTTCACCTATTTTTTCTATAAGCTCATATCTATCTCCGAGAATTTTTCCAATCATTCTACTTCTCTCCTCCAATTATCAACACAGATATATTGTCCTTGCCGCCTCTTTCCTTGGCTGAATCAATCAGTAATCTACAAATATTGTTAATATCTGTTGATGTCTGTACTATTCCCAATATATCCTCTTTCTCTAACTCATCAGATAGTCCATCTGTACACATTATTATATAGTTGAAGTTAATATGGCTGATATCAAATAAATCCACGTCTATATTGCTTCCTGTTCCCACTGCCCTAGTTATTATATTCTTATTAGGATGATGGAACGCTTCCTCCTCAGTAATACTTCCTTCATCCAATAATTCTTGAACTAAAGAGTGATCCCTAGTAATCTTAGTAATTTTATCTTTCTCAACAATATAACAACAGCTATCTCCCACATTTGCTATATAGGTATTGTCATCGATTATTATACAGGCGGTCACTGTTGTTCCCATTCCATTATAACCACTGCTGCTTAAAGAAGCCCGATATATCCTTTCATTAGCATCTTTAACAGCTCTTATTAATATCTCTCCATTATCGCTTGATTGTATGTTGTTTCTAATATAATCAATAATTGAATCAACAGCCATCTTGCTTGCTATCTCTCCTGCATTATGACCTCCCATTCCATCAGCAATAACATACAATTTAAAACGGTCTTCTTCCATGTAGTTAATGTAATCTTCATTTAAGGGCCTTGAGTTCCCTATATCTGTTAAGTATCCCACCATAATAACACCCCTATCTACCTAGTAGCATCAATATAACTTCTTCTTAGCTGGCCACAGGCCGCATTAATATCTGAACCCATTTCTCTTCTTATTGTAGTTTCAATCCCCTTTGATGTTAATATATTATAAAACTCTAATATAGTCCTATCTTCAGAACGCTTAAATTCTCTTTCTGTAACTTCATTGATAGGAATTAAATTAACGTGACTTAAAGTGCCTTTAAGTAAATCACAGAGTTTATATGCATCCTCTTTTCTATCATTTGAACCTTTAACTAAGGCATACTCAAAGGTTATCCTTCTTTTAGTCTTTTCGGTATAATACTTGCAGGCCTGTAACACTTCTTTTATAGAATACTTATTAGCAATGGGCATCATTTTTTTTCTCTTTACATCATCCGCTGCATGAAGGGAAATAGCTAAGGTTATTTGTAACCTTTTATCTGCAAGCTCATATATTTTTGGTACAAGTCCACAGGTAGAAAGAGTAATGTGTCTCTGACCAATATTTAAACCTTTTGGACTATTAACAAGTTCAATAAATGTAATAACATTGGAAAAGTTATCTAACGGTTCTCCACTACCCATTAAAACGATATTGGTAATTTTTTCTGATATAATCTCTTCAGCTAGGAGTATCTGAGATAATATCTCGCCAGCTGTAAGATCTCTTATCCTCCCGTCTAAGGTTGAGGCGCAAAACTTGCATCCCATTCTACAACCTACTTGGGTTGACACACAGATTGAATTTCCATGTTTATATTTCATTATTACTGATTCAATAACATTTCCATCGTTTAAAGCTAAAAGCAATTTTATAGTACCATCTTTTGAATAAAGCTTTTCCAGCACTTTTGGTATTCCAATATAAAAATTTGAGGATAATTTATCTATAGCAGAAGAATTAATATTCTTCATTCCTCTAAAGTCCCATTGACCTTTATATATCCACTGAAAAACCTGTTCAGCTCTAAAAGCCTTCTCATTATTGGCCAAAAACCAATTTTTCAGGTCCTCCTGGGTAAGGTCTAATATATTAATCATTACTGCACCTACTATCCTTTGTTAGTTTAGAAATAAAGAATCCATCCATATATTCATTGGGTAAAATGGTAATCCCTTCTCTATTATAAATTAAATTATCACTATTTCCAAAGAATATCTTTTCTAATTTCATTTCAGGGTAAGAAGCTAACAGCCATCTGATATTTTCTTCGTTTTCTTCTTTGTTTATTGTACAGGTAGAATATACTAAGGTTCCACCTTCTTTTAGATAGCTTATTGCGTTACTTATTATTCTTTTTTGGATATCTATAAGAGACTTAATATCGTCCTTTCCCTTAGTCCACTTAATTTCTGGTTTTTTTCTTATTATCCCTAGACCTGAGCATGGAACATCAAGGATTATTTTATCTGCTGTAGAAACCAGACTGTCACAAAATTTTGTGGCATCCATAACTTTTGTCTCAACTATATCTATGCCTAACTTCTCACAATTATCGTTAATCTTTTTAAGTTTATTTTCATATATATCAAAAGAGAATATCCTACCTTCATTTCCCATAAGCTCCGCAGCATGAGTAGTTTTTCCACCAGGGGCGGCGCATAAATCTAAAACTATATCGTGAGGTTTAGGTGAAAGCACTTCTGTTACCATCATAGCACTTTCATCCTGAACAGTAATCCAGCCTTTTCTAAAAAGAGGATTGCTTTCTATGGTGCTTCCTTTTCTTATATGAAGTGCATCTGGTGATAATTTACCTTCCACTACATCATAATCCATAGACATCAATTCCTCAAAAGCTTCATTAAAATTTGTTTTTAAACTATTGACTCTCAGTGTCATAAGCGGATTATAATTTAAGCCTCTTAGAATATCTTCAGCCTTATCGATACCATATTGATTAACAAATAGTTTAGTCATCCAAGGTTCGAAGGAATATTTATAGGATAATTCTTCAGTTTTATTAACAGGAGAATAACCTAATCTTTTTCTTAAGTGATTTCTTAACACGCCATTGACGAATCCTTGCAGTCCCTTTTTATATTTTTTCGCCATTTCCACAGCTTCATTTAATATAGCGTATTCTGGAACTTTATCTAAATAGTTTATCTGATAGAAGGATATTCTTAAAATATTTAATATATGTTGATCTAAAGTAGACAGCTTTCTTTCTAGATATAACTGTATATCTTTATCTAATGAATATTTATACTTTAATGTGCCATAGACAAGCTCTGTTATTAATCCTTTATCCTTAGTATTAATATAATTATTATTAAGCTCTTTACTTAATATTGAATTTGAATATCCACCTTTATACAATACCTCATCTAGTACATTTACTGCAATTTCTCTTGGCTTCATTGGCCCTCCTAGTCTCTTCGTCTATTACTTAATAATAATAATCTTAAAAGCTGAGCAACAGACATAAGTGTAGCCGCTATATAAGTCATTGCAGCAGCGTTTAAAACTTTTTTTGCAGAAGATAATTCTTCCCTTACTAGAATACTTTTTCTTCCTAGCAATTCTATAGCCCTATTAGAAGCATTAAATTCTACTGGAAGAGTTACTAGCTGGAAAAGTACTACTGCAGAAAATAGTATTATCCCTATATCTGTTAAGGTTGGAAGCCCTAATATTATACCTAGGAAAAATAACCCCCAAGAAAAGTTTGAACCAATATTTGCTAGAGGAACAATGGTATTCCTAAATATCAAAGGCATATAGCTTTCTTGATGCTGGATAGCGTGACCTACTTCATGAGCTGCAACACCAATTGATGCAACTGACGAGCTGTTATAGACTGTCTGAGAAAGTCTAAGAACTCTATTCTTTGGATCATAATGATCAGTGAGGTTCCCTCTAACCTGTTCAATAGGAATATTGTATAAGCCTGCATCATCTAAAAGCTGTCTAGCTACCTGGTATGCAGTAAAACCATTTGCATTATTCACTCTAGAATATTTATTATAGGTACTGGAAATCTTGCTTTGAGCCCAAAAAGATATGATTAAAGCTGGAATTAGTAGTAAAAATGTTGAATCATAATACATACTATCTCTCCTTTCCGAGTAAAGTTTTGATTTTTATATCATTACCATTTAAATAATCCTTGACATACATAGGTTTTGAGTTAGGGAACTGGATTCTTTTTATAAGAACAGCCCCCACACCGCAAGCTATTTTTATACCATTCTTCGACACCTCAATAATAGTTCCAGGTTTTTCTGTTCTACTATGCGATATAACTTCGCTTTCATATATTTTGAGCATTTGATTTTCGTAATAGCTATATGCAATGGGCCAGGGGTTTAATCCTCGTATAAAGTTATGAATTTCTTCTGCTGTTCTGCTCCAATCTATATTAGCCATCTCTTTAGAGAGCATAGATACGTAAGAGCTTAATGCTTCATCTTGAGGTATAGGAACAATATTATTTGCTTCAAGACCATCTAAAGTAGCTATTAATAATTCTGCTCCTCTTGAAGATAATAAATCATGAAGCTCTCCTGCATTGATATTATTATCCAATTTAACAACATCCTGTAAAAGCATATCACCGGTATCAAGACCTTCAGCCATAAGCATAGTCGTATTACCTGTTTCCTCTTCACCATTGATTATAGACCAGTTTATTGGAGCTGCTCCTCTATATTTAGGAAGCAGGGAAGCATGTAAATTTACACAACCATATTTAGGGAGCTGTAAGATTTCTTTAGGTAATATCTGCCCGAAGGCAACTACAACTATTATATCTGGCTGATAGCTCTTTATTATCTCAAATGCTTCATGATTATTTTTTAGCTTTTGGGGTTGATAAACAGGAATATTTTTTTCTATTGCAACCTCTTTTACAGGAGACATTGATATTTTTTTACCCCTGCCTTTTGGCCTATCTGGTTGTGTGAAAACTGCTGCAACATGATGATATTCCGTAAGTTTTCTTAATGAAGGAACTGAAAAATCTGGTGTTCCCATAAAAACAATTTTCATACTAGCTCTCCTTATCATAGAGTTTATCTGTATATAGAACACCATTTAAATGATCATTTTCATGACAGATGGCTCTCGCAAAAAAGCCTTCAGCAACTACTGTAAACTCTTCTCCTTTTTCATCGAGAGCTTTAACCTTCACAATATTAGGTCTTTCAACTTCTCCCTGCTCGTTGGGGATACTAAGACAACCTTCTACATCTATCTGACTTCCACTTACTTCTATTATTTCAGGATTTATGAACACCCATGGACCTTCTCCAATATCAACAACAAATATCCTCTTTAGTATTCCAACCTGCGGAGCAGCAAGGCCTACTCCTTCAGCATGATACATAGTATCAAACATATCCTTTATAAGGGTTCTAACTCTATTATTAATATCATCCACCATTTTACATTTTTTTCTTAAAACATCATCGCCAACAGTTCTTATATTTCTTAAAGCCATTATGCAAACCTCCTTATTTTCTAATATAATTTATAATAAATTGTTTGGATTAATATCTATATTTATTCTTATATCATTATATACGTCTTTTATCAAGGCATAGACTCTATTTTTAATATTGTGAGCTGTTTCATTGTCAATATTACCCTTTACTATTATCTGCCATCTAAACATACTCTTAATCCTAGATATTATGCATGGAGATGGTCCTAGAATAGAGAACTCATCAGATTTATACTCTCCTTTTAGATTTATAGCTACTTCATTAGACTTATTTATTAAAAGATCTTCTTTTTCAGAACTGAGATTAATCAGAATTATCTTAGAAAAAGGTGGATCAGTCATAAATTCTCTAATTTTAATTTCATCTTTATAAAAGCCTTCGTAATCATAGTTTTTTGCATACTGGAGGCTATAATGCTCTGGAGTATAGGTCTGTACAAGTACCTTACCTAGTTTTTTATCTCTTCCCGCTCTTCCAGCAACCTGAGTAATTAATTGAAAGGTTCTTTCTGACGCTCTAAAATCAGGTAAATTTAGGGATAAATCAGCAGATATAACACCCACTAAGGTTACATTAGGAAAATCTAATCCTTTGGCTATCATTTGCGTTCCTAGTAAAATATCTGCTTCTCCATTTTTAAAACTCTTATATATTTCTTCATATGAGTTCTTTTTTCTGGTAGTGTCAAAATCCATTCTTATAGTTCTAGCACTTGGGAAGGTTTTATTAATCTCTTTTTCTAGCTTCTCAGTTCCTACTCCAAAATATTTTACATAGCTGCTACTGCATTTGGGGCATGTGCTTCTAGAAGCTTCTTGATGACCACAATAATGACAGATTAGTCTACCATTATTGTGGTAGGTTAGAGAAATGTCGCAATTAGGACATTTGAATACATAGCCGCATTTTCTACAAGAAACAAAGGTTGAATATCCCCTTCTATTCAAAAAGAGAATAATCTGTTCCTTTTTAGAAAGTCCTAATTTGATATCCTCATAAAGCTGCTTACTAAATATCGAACGGTTATTATTCGCTAGCTCTTCTCTCATATCAACAAGAGTTATTAATGGCATAGTAGCACCATCGATTCGATTATTTAATTGAACCAGTTTATATTTTCCTTTCATAGCATTATGATAGGATTCAATACTAGGCGTAGCAGAACCTAGTACTACTTTACAGTTATTATTCTTACTCAAAAAAACTGCTATATCTTTAACATGGTATTTAGGGTCACTTTCAGATTTATAGCTATTTTCATGTTCCTCATCAACAATTATTAGGCCCAGGTTGGAAAAGGGAAGAAATAAAGCTGATCTTGCTCCTATAGCAAGCTTAACCCTGCCTTCTTTAACTCTATACCATTCATCAAACCTCTCACCATCGGATAACCTGCTATGAAATATGGCTATATCTCTTCCAAATCGTCCCTTAAATCTCTCTACCATCTGAGGAGTCAAAGCTATTTCAGGCACAAGGACAATAGAACTTTTATCTTGCTTTATGTACTCTTCTACTAGATTCATGTAAACTTCAGTTTTACCAGAGCCTGTAACTCCTTTAAGGAGATAAATACTATTCTCTCCCAATGTTATTTCACTAAAGACCTTCTTTTGATCTTCATTGAGCTCTTTTTTAAAATAAGCTTCATATTCTCTGGTATTATATCTATTAACTACTTTATCTCCTGCAGTAATAAATCCATGCTTTATTAGAGTATTAAGTGGACTTGTAGATATATTAAGTCTTTGGCAGATATCATTTTTTATAAGTTTACCTTCCTTTGACTTTATTAGATTGAATATTGATGTGTATGGTTCTTTATCATATTTATCATCTAAATCTTTACAAGTGTATAATACCATTTTTATTTTTCTTCTTGCACCAGAAAGAATACCTGTTGGTATAAATAGCTTCAAAGCTTCTAAATAAGTTGATAGATAGTTATCTTTTATATATTCAATGAGTTTTATATTAGCTTCTGTAAACAACTCTTCCGGAATTTTAATTGAATGGATACTTTTTATATTATTATAATCACTCTGCTCTTCTTTAGCTAAAGAATAAACAAAGCCCATAATTAATTTATTTCCTCTTCCAAAGGGTACATTTACTATCTGACCTATCTTTATTTTACCTTCCAAAGTCTCTGGTACCTTATAGGTAAAGATTTTATCTAAAGCTATAGATTCACTATTAACTATTATCCCTGCAAACATTTATTTCACATCCTTTTAAGGTGTATTTTTTTGAGGGGGAAAATAAAAAAGCGCCTTAGCGCTCCTTACTGATAAAATCAAAAAGATTTTTTGCTACGGTTCTTTTGTTCATCTTACCTAGCTCAAGAATCCTTCCTTCTTTAGATAGAATAGTGACCACATTATTATTTGAATTAAAGCCTCCATCTATTTGAGTTATATCATTAGCAACAATATAATCAAGATTCTTCTTTATGAGTTTTTTTGTAGCATATGCAATAACATCGTTACTTTCTGCAGCAAAGCCTACTAGTATTTGATTTTTCTTATTATCTCCTAATGTTTGGAGTATATCTGTGTCTTTAACAAGCTCTATGGAAAAACTTTTGTCATCTTTTTTAATTTTTTCCTTAAAGTATTCCTTTATTTTATAATCAGAAACAGCGGCACTCTTAATAATTATATCCATTTTATCATATATATCCAATACACTATTTAACATTTCACTATTAGTTTCTACATACGTAATATTTATACCTGTGGGTGGTTTAATAGCCGTTGGACCAGATATTAGGAATACTTCAGCACCTCTATCACGAGCTTCCTCAGCGATGGCATATCCCATCTTCCCGCTGGAATGATTAGTTATGCATCTAACAGGATCCAAAGGTGCAATGGTAGGTCCTGCTGTTACTAAAACCTTCTTGCCCTTTAGATCTTTAGTTTCATATAACAATGTATTAACAGCGTCTACTATTATTTCTGTATCCGCTAGCTTACCTTTACCTACATCACCACATGCCAGCCTACCCTCATTAGGTTCAATAAAATTGTATCCAAGAGCTTTTAATTTTTTGATATTATCCTGAACAATAGGATTAGCATACATGTTGGTATTCATTGCAGGAGCTATCATTATAGGTGCAGTGGTAGCTACTACCGTGGTAGTAAGCATATCATCAGCTATGCCATTAGCTATTTTCCCAATGATATTAGCAGTTCCTGGAGAAATGAGAATCAAATCAGCTTTTTTTGCCAGTGAAATATGCTGTATTTCCCAGGCCTTAGGCTCTTCAAACATATCTGTGGTTACAGGATTCTGACTAAGAGCTTGAAAGCTTAGGGGTGTTACGAACTCGCAGGCGGATTTTGTCATTATTACATGTATCTCATAATCTAACTTTTTTAATCTGCTAATAATATCTAGTGACTTATAGGCGGCAATACCACCTGTAACTCCTACAACTATACATTTTTTTGACATTTTATTTGTAACCTTCTTTTATGGTTTCATAACTAATTTGATTATCATTAACCTCGTTGATTGCTAGTGTAAGAGCTTTATTGGACTTTGTATCTGTTAGCTTCTCAGCTCCATCAATTATCTGTCTAGCTCTTTTTGAAGTTACGATAACTAAGGAATATCTATTATCAACTTTGTCTAATAGATCTACTATTGATGGATTAATCATAGAATTATTCATTATAACCCTCCTTATTCTATATGTACGTTATTTTCTACTATTCTACCTACTCTGCATTTTTCTGCCATAATAATGCTTTCAACTTTTTTGACAGCTAAATCCACAGTATCATTTACTACAGCATAATCATATTTGGAAATGAAATTCATCTCTTCAAAAGCAGAGGCGAATCTTTTGCTTAATGATTCAGGAGTTTCACTACCTCTTTTAATTATCCTTTGTTTTAGCTCCTCCATAGATGGAGGCATAATAAATATAAAAACTCCTTCTTTAACTCTTTCTTTAACCTGCATAGCGCCCTGAATATCAATCTCTAAAATCACATCTTTACCTGAGTTTAGTATATCCTCAACTCTAGACTTTGGAGTTCCATATAAGTTTCCGTATACCTCAGCGTATTCTAAAAAGTCATTATCTGCTATTTTGCTTTCAAACTCTTCCCTAGACATAAAGAAATAGTTTATTCCTTCTACT
>JAEXSY010000035.1 GCA_023440105.1 Bacillota bacterium | reverse complement strand
TTCTAGGACCAAGGGTTATAATCTCCGCTCCTATATCTTTTAGTGAATTTATCTCCTCTTCTGTAAAGCCTCCCTCTGGGCCTATGACTATAGCTATTTTATCAATAATACTGACATCTTTATATTTTAAAGCTGTCTTCAGACCATAATTCTCTTGATTCTCATAAGGTACAACAACCATATCATAACTCTTAAGGTCTCCTAAGAGATTCTCGAAGGACATAGGCTCTAACACCTCAGGAATAATAGTTCTCTTGCTCTGCTTAGAAGCCTCTAGGGCTATTCTTTGTAGACGATCAAGCTTCTTAAACTCACCCTTTAAAATCACATCAACTCTATCAGTTATCACCGGAACTATTGCTCTGACACCAAGTTCTGTTGTCTTCTGAACTATTAAGTCCATTTTACCTGACTTTGGCAACCCTTGATAAAGAGTGATTTTTAAATTACTTTCATTATTTATTGCAAGCTTTTCTAGGAGCTTTACAGTTATTCTTTGTTTTGTAGATTCCTCTATTACTCCAAGGAATTCCTCTCCTTGAAGATTATTAACTACTAGCTTATCACCGACACTTAGCCTTAAAACCTTAAATATATGCTTTACGTCGTCCCCTTCAATAAAGGCTAATCCATCTTCAAATAAATTACTGGGAGTAAAAAATTTATGCATATTAATCTCCTTATAGCTATTTTACTTTTGCAACGATACAGTTCCATTCTCCTTGATTAATAACTTCAGTAACTTCAAAGTTCTCTTCAAGGAGCTTATCCTTAACCATATCTACTCTATCATTAATAATACCAGAGGTAATAAAAACACCATTGCTTTTCAGAACCTTTTTTGCATCTTTTACAAGGACACATATAATTTCAGCAATAATATTTGCTACTACTATATCTCCTTGACCGTCCACAACCTCAACCAAGTTTCCTTCCACCACATGAATGTTATCAATGCTATTATGGGCTACATTTTCACGGGCAGAATCTACTGCAACTGGATCTAAGTCAACAGCCCATACCTCTTTAGCTCCCAGTTTTGAAGCAGCTATAGCTAATATCCCCGAACCAGTTCCTATATCATATACAATACTATCCTTAGTGGTATATTTCTCAATAGCCTCAACACACATTCTTGTAGTTTCATGTGTCCCTGTTCCAAAGGCCATTCCCGGATCTAATTCAATAATTATTTCATCCTTCTCCGGAGTATAATCTTCCCAAATTGGTTTAACAACTATATTATTTCCTATCTTCGTAGGCTTATAATATTTCTTCCAGTTGTTAGCCCAATCCTCTTCCTTCACTACAGCTGAAATAACCTTTCCTTCACCAATATTAAGCTTCATCTCCCTTAAATCATTTAGCTTTTCTTCAATTACTTTTACTATTTCCTCTTCATTTTCATCAGCACTAAAATATCCCTTAACTACCGCAGCCAATCCCTTGTGCTCTAATATATTTATATCTGCAAAATCCCAGGTAAGCGGTCCTTGCTCTCTATCTAAAATATCCCTAGGGTCTTCAATAGCAACCCCCTGGCAATTCATACTATAAAAAATTCCTGATACAGGCTCTAAAGCCTCGCTTTTAGTTATGACCTGCACTTCAATCCATTTTCCCTGCATATAAATCATCCTTCCAAAGAGATTTCTAATTGTATATTTTACACGTAAATAAAATAAGAGGCAATATATTGCCTCTTATTCTCCAAAAATCTTATCCATAAAGCCTTTTTTATTTTTTTTATCTTTATGAGTTTTTTCTTCCTTGTGTTCTTCATAAGCTTCTCCTGAAGCTTCCATGAAGGCCTTTAAGGCTTCCTTCTGTCTTTCATTTAAATTCTTTGGAATATCAACAATGATATTTACATATTGATCTCCACGGCCAGAGGAGTTAACCCTAGGAACTCCTTTTCCTCTTAATCTGAAGAGAGTACCTGATTGAGTTCCTGAAGGAACGTTATACTTAACATCTCCATCTACCGTTGGCACTGTGATTTCTGTACCTAAAGCTGCCTTGGCCATGGAAATATGAGAATCGATGTAAATGTCAAAGTTCTTTCTCTTGAACACTTTAGAAGGAGAAACGCTTATTCTCACATAAAGATCTCCTGGAGGTCCACCGTTAGCTCCATGCTCACCCTGACCTCTTAGTGGAATTATATTCCCACTGTCTACTCCTGCAGGAATATTTACCTTTATTTTTCTATGCTTTCTTTCCTTTCCTCTTCCATGACAGGTGCCGCAAGGAGAATCTATGATTTTACCCTTACCTCCGCACTTATCACAAGGAGAAGTAGAAACAAAGCTACCTAAAGGGGTATTTCTCTGAGTTCTTACTTGACCTGAGCCATTGCATTTATCACAGGTTCTTGGGCTCGTGCCAGGCTTCGCACCAGTTCCTCTGCAGGTTTCACAGCTTTCATTTCTAGTAACATTTATTTCTTTTTCAACTCCGAATACAGCTTCTTCAAAAGTGAGATTTATACTATATTCTAAATCTCCTCCACGTTCTGGACCGTTTCTTCTTCTTCCGCCACCAGAGCCGCCTCCGAAAAAGGTCTCAAATATATCTCCAAAGCCACCTAAATCAGAGAAATCAAAACCACCACCAAAGCCTCCTCCACCGAAGCCACTACCATCAAAATCAACGGTACCAAATTGATCATACTGGGCTTTCTTCTGCGGGTCGCTTAACACCTGATAAGCCTCATTTAATTCTTTAAATTTCTCTTCAGCTTCCTTATTACCAGGATTTTTGTCCGGGTGGTACTTAACTGCCTGTTTTCTGAATGCTCTCTTAATCTCTTCCTCACTGGCACCTTTTTCAAGACCAAGGATTCCATAATAGTCTTTATTTGCCATAGATATTCACCACCTACAAAATTTACTCTAAAAAAGGGAAGACTTTATATGCCTTCCCCTGCATAATTATATCAGAAGTACCTTCTATCCACAATTATTATTTATCTTCATCAACCTTAAAATCAGCATCTACTACATTATCATCAGCTGGTCCTTGATTTCCACCCATGTTCATATTGTTAGGATCAAAGCCCTGACCTTCTGGATTTTCCTGCTGATACATCTTTGATGAAACAGCATAGAACTCCTGAGTAAGCTCTTCAGTAGCCTGCTTAATAGCTTCTAAATCTTCTCCATCTTTTATCTTTCTTACAGCTTCTATCTTTTCCTGTATCTTAGCCTTATCCTCTGGAGATACCTTATCACCAAGTTCATTCAAAGTCTTTTCACTTTGATATACCATCTGGTCTGCATTATTTTTGATCTCTATTGATTCTTTTCTCTTCTTATCTTCTTCAGCAAACCTTTCTGCTTCCTTTACAGCCTTGTCAATTTCATCATCACTTAAGTTAGTAGAAGCAGTAATTGTGATATTAGCTTCTTTACCAGTACCTTTATCCTTAGCAGAAACATTTACTATACCATTAGCATCGATATCGAAGGTAACCTCAATCTGTGGAATACCTCTAGGTGCTGGTGCAATACCTGAAAGAGTAAATCTACCAAGAGTCTTATTATCAGCAGCCATCTGTCTTTCACCCTGTACTACATGGATTTCAACAGAAGTCTGACCATCAGCTGCTGTGGAGAATACCTGGCTCTTTCTTGCAGGAATTGTAGTATTTCTTTCAATTAAAGGTGTAGCTATACCTCCAAGAGTTTCAATACCTAAGGTAAGAGGTGTAACATCCAGAAGAAGTATATCCTTAACTTCACCAGTTAATACTCCTGCTTGAATTGCAGCACCTATTGCTACACACTCATCTGGGTTAACTCCCTTTGATGGCTCTTTACCAGTAAAGTTCTTAACTGCTTCCTGTACCGCAGGTATTCTTGTAGAACCTCCAACTAGAACAACCTTATCTATATCCTTCATTGAAAGCCCAGCATCATTTAAAGCCTTTCTCATTGGTTCTATTGTTCTATCAACTAAATCATGAGTAAGCTCGTTGAACTTAGCTCTTGTGAGAGTCATATCCACGTGCTTAGGACCTGTAGCATCAGCAGTTATAAAAGGAAGATTGATCATTGTTTGAGTTGAAGAGGATAATTCAATCTTTGCTTTTTCAGCTGCTTCCTTCAATCTCTGAAGAGCCATTTTGTCCTGTCTCAAATCAATTCCATTCTGTCTCTTAAAGTCATCAGCAATATAGTTCATTATCTTTTCATCAAAGTCATCTCCACCAAGACGAGTATCCCCGTGAGTGGATTTAACTTCAAATACACCATCACCAAGCTCTAGAATGGATACGTCAAAAGTACCGCCACCTAGATCGTAAACTAGAATTTTTTGAGCATCCTCTGTTTTATCTACTCCATAAGCAAGAGAGGCTGCTGTTGGCTCATTTATTATTCTAAGTACTTCTAAGCCAGCTATTTTGCCAGCATCCTTTGTAGCCTGTCTCTGGCTATCATTAAAATATGCAGGTACAGTTATTACTGCTTGTGTTACCTTTTCTCCTAAATAAGCTTCAGCATCAGCTTTTATTTTCTGTAATACCATTGCAGATATTTCCTGTGGTGTATAGTCTTTTCCATCGATTGTAGTTTTATGATCAGTACCCATGTATCTCTTTATGGAGAGTATTGTTTTATCAGGGTTAGTAATAGCCTGCCTTTTTGCAACCTGCCCTACTAATCTTTCACCATTTGCTTGAAAGGAAACTACTGATGGTGTAGTTCTTGCACCTTCTGAATTTGCTATAACTACAGCATCTCCACCTTCCATTACTGCAACACAAGAATTTGTTGTTCCTAAGTCAATACCAATAACCTTTGCCATTTATGTCTCCTCCTAAATTTAAATTAGTTTGCTACTTTAACTATACTGTGTCTTATAACTTTAGAACCTTTTTTATAGCCCTTTTGAAATACTTCAGCCACAGAATTCTTTTCATAAGACTCATCTTCTATATGCATAACCGCTTCATGATAATTAGGATCAAATCCTTCAGCGGTAGATATTTCTTCAACTCCCAGCTTTTCCAAAGCATTCATAAATTGTTTAAGAGTTAAATCAATTCCTTTTTTAATATCCTCTACACTTCCTTCAGTACCTGATGCTCTTTCGAGGTTGTCGAGTACAGGGAGTATGTTCTTTAACACATCAGAGACAGCATCGGCATATATACCTTCCTTTTCCTTAACTGTTCTCCTTCTGTAATTATCATATTCCGCAGTAACCCTTAAAAGTCTGTCTTTTAATACATTTGTTTCCTCCTGGAGCTTATTATTTTGCTCCTGAAGCTTATCATTTTCTTTTCGAAGCTTTTTTATTTCCTTTTTTGGCTTCTTTATTTCTTCCTCTTCAACCTCATCGGTCTCTATCTCTTCAAATTCCTTATCCTCAAGAATTTCCTCCTGCTGCCAATTTTCACTAGCATTTTCACCAGAATCCTCTTGAGGGTTAAGATTTTCTTCATCTCTTAGCTTATCTTTATTAATTTCTTCCATTTCCCTTGATACACCTCATCTCCATTTTCTCATTCCTTAAGGCTTAATATTATTATTTTCACCTTTTAATAATGTATTTAATTCTCTAGTTACCTCTGCCATAACCCCAATAACTCTAGAATAATCTATTCTAGTAGGTCCAATTAATCCAAAGGTACCTAGAGGCTTATCACCCATTCTATATACCGCTGAAATAAAACTTATATCCTTCGCTTCTTCGATGAAATTTTCAGTACCGATTCTAACAGAAATACCATCTCTTGAATTCAATAAAGAAGACATATTATCTTTATTATATATGAGAGATAAAAAATCCTTCGCTTTTGCTATATCATTATATTCTGGATAGTTAAAAATATTAGTTGTTCCCTCC
>JAEXSY010000282.1 GCA_023440105.1 Bacillota bacterium | reverse complement strand
GAATAATCTTGAGAAGGGTGACAGGGGAGAACTAGTTAGAATAATGCAGATGGCTTTAATCTGCAAAGGATATTTATTAGCTTCTTATGGGGCAGATGGTTCCTTTGGAAGCACTACTGATGAAGTTCTTAGAAAGTTTCAGAAAGCTAAGAGATTAACCGTAGACGGCATCTGTGGTAAGAATACCTGGAAAGCTTTATTTAGTTAACTTTGAGCACACTATCAAACATGGCTTTTAGTGTACTGGGGGGATTCGTTCACCCATTTTTCTTTGAAATACTATTGAAAATACTGTAAATCTTTATTATACTGGGAATACCATTATTTAAACACGAACATAATAGAGAACCTGTGCTGTCTTTACAGCATGGGTTTTTCCTTTTGAAAGAAAGAAGAACATAGATAAGAAAAGAACTGTACTTTGATATTTTATTATAGAGAACTTAATAATAACTACAACAATCTATTATTGTGGATAAAATGTGAAAATGTTGTGTATAACTTTAAACCTATCCACAGAGAATAAAAAGACCAAGGATTAGAGTATGAAATATCCTTGGCATATATGTAATAATTAGATTATTAGCTTATGAAAATCTAGGAGTCTGTGTTTAAAATCGTAAAGGGGAAGGAGACTCCTAGAAAGTTAGTTTGTACATATATTATACTATGAAGTAATAATGATAAAAACTTAAAATTTTCTCAAGATTTTTGAAAAGGTGCAGCAAAAAAGACTAGAGGTAACATATAAAGGAGTAGTTAATATCTCTAGTCTTTTGTAAAAAGGTTGAATAGGAAATTAATTCATAACTAATATACCATATTCAGCAGTAGAATAAAAAACAAAGATTTACAAGTAATCGATTATAATAAAAATATTCAGAAAACAAAAAAGACCAAAGGAAGATTATCGGTATAGGGTAAATCCTCTGGTCCATCATAAGTTTATTAAGATTTTATCATTTGCTTAGCACGAGGACGAGATAATATCGGCCAGGTACTATAAAATAAATATTACTATAAAAAGTAGTATACTCCTGTAATTTTAAAAATAAAAAACATTAATTAACAAGTAATCGGTTGTAGTAAAAATATTTTGAAAAATATAAGACCAGAGGTTTAAAGAGTGAAGAAATGCCTCTGGTCTTGAGAAAGGTTGAGCTTGACTCATTATTAATATACCATCACGAAAAACCAATCTCAAAACAATTATTAACAAGTAATCGATTAATTTAAAATTTTCTGAAAATGATAAGGCCAGAGGTATAACTTTAAAGAGAATGAAGTACCTCTGGTCTTAAAGAATATATGAGAAAAAATTCTTGCAATTTAAGTATATCAAATAAAATAAACTATCAAAGTTAGATGCTGGGAAGTAATCGATTTTAATTAAAAAATTCAGATAATAATAAGACCAGAGGCAAAGGAGTTAAGGAAACACAAAACCTCTGGTCTTTGGATGTAGGTGTAATGGAATCATTACAAAATTATTATATCATAATCAAAATATTCTGGAAATAAAAGAACCAGAGGTAAAAAGGAGATGAATAACCTCTGGTTTATATGTAAGAATTAGATAATTACTAAATCATAGACTAGAGAGCACCTTCTATTTTACTCTCCAGCCTATATGTAAGGAACCAATGAGAAAACTCACTGTAAAACAATTATATAAATAAATGATTAAATGAATGTGAACAATATCGGAAAAATACATAAAAAACTCCCCGAAGGGAGTATATGTGGATTTAGAGATAAACATGATAAAGCTAGTATACCCTTACTAATTCCTTTCTATACGTTATAATTAAATAGGGAGGGAGATTCTAATGAAAGTAGTTAACATACCAATAGATGTATTAACCTGGACCGATAAAGATGGCAGTATCCATCCTACAAGATTTAGAATGCAGATGGATGATGAAAGCTTTTCTACATTCAATATAAATAAAGTGAGTTCTTCAGAAAAAATTAAGCAGGCAGGACTACCTATAATTATTTATAGATGCCAGAGCGTTATTGGCTACATAGAGAAGATATTCGAGCTTAAATATCTACCTACGGAATGTAAATGGGTATTGTGGAGGATATGAGAGAAATTTGCTTCTTTTAAATAGTTAAATTGCTGATATAATATTAGTTGGTATTAAATATTTATAGAGGGTGTTTGATTGAAAAAGTATGTTGTAATTAAGAACAATAGAGTTATAGGGGAGTATGAAGACTCTAATGCAGCTATGCTGGAAACATTAGAAGCTGAAGAAATAGGTACTTTCCTAATAGAAGAGTGTCTTACTTATGATGAAGAATAGTACTATTGAATATAAAGTGATTTTAAGAGAAAATGCTATTGAAGAGAAATAACATATAAAATATGTAACCTGTTTTAGGAATCTACCTATACAGGCTATTTTTTTGTCTTTAAAATGTTCCCCAAAACTATTGCTGGAAACTGCCATTTTGCTTGACTTAATAGGAACCTAGAGTGATATATAGTAATGAGAAAAAAGAAAGGAGTGTGAAGCTGCTTTGAGAGTTAAAATAATTAAACCAATAGAGCCTTTATCCCCCAAGAAGCTAAGAACTTGTGCTTATGTCAGGGTTTCCACAGACAGCCTTTCTCAAGCTGATTCCCTTGAGAATCAGACAGCAGCCTATGAAAGGCTTATAAATTCTAACCCTGAATATGAATTTGTAGGAATTTACTCAGACCAAGGTCTCACAGGGTGTTATGAGAACAGACCTGGGTTTCAGAAGATGATAGAGGATGCACATCAAGGAAAGATAGACCTTATAATAGTAAAATCAATATCGCGTTTAGCAAGAAATACCGTCACCGTTCTAAAGTTCGCAAGAGAACTTAAAGAGTTTGGTGTCGGTATTTTTTTCGAGGAGGAGAGGATAAATACACTATCAAGTGATGGAGAGTTAATGCTGACAGTAATGGCTTCATTTGCTCAGGAAGAATCAAGGAGTACCAGTGAGAATATTAAATGGTCTGTGAGAAAGAAATTCGAAAGAGGAGACTTCACAATAAACACCAGCAGGTTTATGGGATATGACATAGATGATGCAGGGGATCTTGTGATAAATCATGAAGAAGCAAAGATAGTAAAAAGGATATTCAATCTTTACTTAAAGGGTATCAGCACAATAGCCATTGCGAAGATATTTAATAAGGAAGGAATACCTACGGTGACTGGTGGTTCATGGCATGATAGCACAATAAACAATATGCTCAGGAATGAAAAGTATAAAGGAGATTTTATCCTGCAGAAATACTACACACCAGAAGATAAAAGAAACAGAACAGTAAGGAATAAAGGAGAGCTTCAGAGCTACTATATAAGTGAAAATCATCCAGCTATTATTTCTAGAGAGGATTGGGACAGAGTGCAGACTATCCTTGATGAAAAGATTAAGAAGAGAAATCTGGGTAGTGAAGGTACTGCCGTTTATAACAAAAGATATAAATACAGTGGCTTACTCTACTGCCCTCATTGTGGGAAAGCACTCCACAGAAGATATGTTCATAACAGAAAAGTACAGTGGATATGCAGCACCTATCTTAAAAATGGAGTTGTAGCATGTAAAGGAATAAGGATATTTGAGGAGGACATTGAAAGAGACATTATATTAAAGCACATAGATTTAACACAACCAACAGTAATAGAGGAGGAGATAAGAAATGGCAAGAAGCATTACCGTTATACCAGCAAGGGTGAGTATGGAGAGCGCAGCAGAGCAACTACAGCCCCAGAAAAAGAGGATGGCAGCATACGTCAGGGTATCATCAGATCACGAAGAACAGTTATTAAGCTATGAAAACCAGCTCAATTATTACAGGAACTACATTAATAATAATCCTCTATATGAATTTGTAAATATCTACGCGGATGAGGCTATAACGGGCACTAATACCAAGAAACGAGATGGATTCAAACAGATGATTCAGGACTGTAGGGATGGGAAAATAGATATTATTATAACCAAGTCTATATCAAGGTTCGCACGCAATACTCTGGATACTCTAATATATGTAAGAGAACTTAAGAACTTAGGTATTGGAGTTATATTCGAAAAGGAAAACATAGATACTTTAGATGCGAAGGGGGAGGTTCTCCTCACGATACTATCATCATTAGCACAGGATGAGTCAAGGTCTATAAGCGAAAACTCCACCTGGGGAATAAGAAAGAGATTTGAGGCTGGACAGTTCAAGATGAGTACCAAAAGATTCTTAGGCTATGATAATGATGAAAATGGCAACCTTATTATAAACCCAAAGCAGGCAAAGATAGTAAAGAGAATCTACGAGGAATTTCTAAGCGGCAAGACAGTTGAATATATTAAAAAGATGTTTGAGAGAGAAGGAGTTAAAAACTGGCATGGAAAAGCAGAGTGGCACGTAAGCACACTCCAGAGCATTCTACAGAATGAAAAGTATAAGGGTGATGCCATTCTTCAGAAGAGCTATACTGTAGATTTTCTTACCAAAAAGAGAGTTAAGAATAAGGGAGAAATCCAGAGGTACTGTGTAGAGGAAGACCATGAGGCTATTATCGATGCAAGTGCATGGGAGGCTACGCAGCTTGAGTTTCAAAGAAGGAAGCAGTATATGAAGGAGCATGGGCTGAAGGCCTACTCTATGAATGTTGAGAAGAATCCTTTCTCGGGGAAGATTATTTGTGGAAGCTGTGGTAAGGCCTATGGGAGGAAAGGATGGACAAGTAGCAATGGCATCAGGAATGTATGGCAGTGTAGCGAGAGGTATAAGAAAAAAGGTGTTATGGGATGTAGTAACAGGCATGTTGATGAAGAGACTCTAGAGAAAGCTTTTATAAGTGCTTGGAACTCAGTAATAGAAAATATTGATAATTATCGGGAGAAGTGGATATTGCAGAGTGAGAGTGACGATACTTGGGTTAGGGAAAAGGCTAAGCAGTATTTAGAGATAAGCGATAGAGGGATAAGGTTGATAGAGAAGTTTGATATTGACTTGATGCTGAAGGTGCTTGAGTGCATAGAGATTTTTGAGGATGGAAGATTAATTGTTAGGTTCTATGATGGGAGTGATGTAGAACATGATAGTAATGCATAGAATTATCCTGAGTATTATTAGATTTCAGTTTCAGCCATACAAATGAAAAATATTCCAACGGTATAGGCGTAAGGGGTATAATATATCAAAAAACTATTAATTATGAAGCTAGATAATCCTTAACCGTACTTATCACAATTATTGTAAAAATACTCAGTATATTTTAAAATTATTAATATGATGATATTCTATATTTTATCATAATTGTAATTAGTAATGGAGGATTTGCAATGCTTAAGTTGGAAGAGTATATTGTTATGAGGAAAAAGGAAGATAAAATTGATGAATTTGACTTTAAGAAGCATTCAGAAAATATGGCTATTGCAATTAAATATGTAACAGATTATTTTAATAATTACTTAGATTTAGAGGAATATGATTATGAGCAAGAAAAATTAAAACAGACAATAGAGAAGCTTAAAAATGACCTACAAAAAAAGTACCCAGAAACATATGATTATGTAATCTCATACTATATTGATAACAGAAAACGTTTAGATACTTTTGTTAAAAAAGCTTATAATGAGATAAGTGATAGTGATCTGTTTTCTAGTGAAGAGGATTATTATAAAATTGCTAAATACGTAATTGAGAAAAAATTAAATGTACCTATGAACGATATACTGTGTAATAAATTATCTGTGATGGCACGGGAATATAGATTATATGAAACTGAAGAACCTTCTATCTCAGAAATGCAGGATATTGATAATGAAATAGTAGATTGGGTAAAATCTGTATTCAGAGAATATCATGTGAACTTATTAGGTTATGCAAGTGACATAGCATATCATTATTTTGAAACTTATGTAATCGCAGAATATGATAGGGATGAGAAGAAGTTTTATTATATAAACAAGTATGACTATAGATATCAAGAAAATCCATTTGATATTAATAATATTTATTCTAGAAATGAACATAGGGAGTTTATTAAAGATCATAAAGGTGAACTAGAAATGTTAATAATGTATTTCTGGTTAAAAGATGATATTAATGATTTAGATTATTGGCCAGAATATGTTCAGCTTTGTATTGAGTCAAATAAAGTAAAGTTATCAAAAAGAAAGCGTGTTTTTGTCCCAGTCCAAATATCTAATATAAATTATCCAATTGAAATAGTGGCTACAAGTAAATATGTTGAGACCTTTAATGGCTTGATAAAAGAGGATCCAGGAAAAGACTATGTATTAAGATTATCTTACTTAAAAAATAATGATGAGGTATGGAAGAATAAAAAGCTTTTAGAAGATACAATTAAAAATATGCAAATTAGTTTTAAGACATATGGAGCTCCTAGTTTAGTAGAATTTCAGTCACCTTATAAAGCAGTAGGCTATAATAAGGAAGACTTTTTTGATAGTTATCTGGTATTGGAGAAAGGATTAGCAGATTCACAAGTACTAAAATTGCTATCATAAATGGTAATATTAAAGGAGCCAAAGGAAAAGAGTTTTTATTTTCAAGTATAGACGATATTGTAGCTTTACATAATACCTGCAAACAATTAAAGCTAAAATTAAAATTATCAGTAGATTTTACTGATACTAATAGAAAGAACATACTAAAAGAAAAAATGGTAAATACAATTAATGTATTATCATCGATAAGAAGTTTTATAATAGGAATTCATATTAACAAAATTGAATCTTGGTTTAATTATAGAGGGGTATATTATGGAGACAATGGAGATACATATGTTAGTATCTTTGATTATCCAACAGTTTCAGCTTTTATGCAAGGATTAGCTACTATTGTCCAGGATAGTAAAGTTAGATATTTAATTCCTGAAAAAGTCAAAAATGACGATGATCTTGAATCTTTAATAGATGCAATGTATCGTGCTGGGTTTAGCTTTCAAAAGGATGGTAGTTATAATGAAAAATAGTGAAATAGATATATATAATGAAGCTGCATTAAATACATTATCCCAAATGATTAAGGCTATGATAGCTGAAAAGAATTACTGTAAAATGATTGAAGAGCATAATTGTGAGATGAATAATAGAAAAAGTATAAGTAAATATAATTATCTCGAGTACTTACCGTTCAAAATACAGTGGAAGCTCAAGAATGAGCTTGACACGCATTCAAATAATAAAAATACTATTGTATTGGATATTAACACTTCAGAAAGGCTTAGGGGAAAGGCTTATAAATTCATGAATATATTTATAAAGTGTATATCTAAAATGGGTGGGGATGTGTACGTAGATAGTACGGAAAACAACGATAACACTATGTTTACGTTGCTGGAAAGCAGATATAAATGTTGATTATTTGAGAAGCAGGCCAAGCTAAGAAATAAAATTAACCTAGAAAACAGAAAAATGACTCCTTTATATGAATTAGAGTATACTGGAGATTTATACTTTGAAATTTTTGAAAAAAATAAAGACAACAATGTAAAGGAAAGTTGGGGATTATTACATACTATTGAGATAAATAATTCTGATAATATTGTGAGTAAACTAGTAGATTTGCTACATAAATTAAGAGATGATGCAATATCTAAAAAGGCTATTATTGATAAAGAAAAGATAAAAAAGGATGAAGAACGGAAAAAACAAATCAAAAAATGGGAAGAAGATAGGATACGAGAAGAACAAGCTAAGATAGACAAAGAAGAATTGCTGAAGAAGCAGAAAACAGAACAAAAGATTAGAAGCCATCTAGATAAATGGGAGTATATTAATAAAACTTTGCTGTATGTTAATGAATTGCGGTCGATATCGGATGCCAGTGATGAGGAAAAGGAGCTCATTTTAAAATATTGTGATTACGTTGAGAAGTTTTATAATAAATCTGAATTCTATAAAGAAATAACTGGTTTCTATAAAGAATTAGAGGGTAGGGAGGAGATTAAGTGAAATTTATAATTGAAGATACTAATCTAGTTGATAAAGAATTTGAGAGTAAGATTCACAAAAAAATCGATGAGAGAATCAATGAATTTGATAAAAACAAAAAGTACAATGTAATAATAGATTTTTGTGAGAGTTTCCTTGAATTTGAGTCTGAAATAGATTCATTTGTAATTCCAGAAGAATACTTGAAACCATATCAAAAAGGAAAAGAATTAAAAGGAAAGGATAAGATGTATGAATTACTAAGTTATAGAATTAAGACAGTTTCAAATATAGCCAAGGAATATGGAATAAAAGTAGGGAATTGTAATATTAGTGGAGTTCCTTATATGCAACTAGATGAAGTTGAGCTTACTTTTATAGAGAAAGATATACAAGTAGATAGCAACTCTAAGCGTAAAAGAAACAATGAAGCAACGTGTAATATTGTAATGCCAAGTCTTTCAGGCTTTCTTGCTAATTGTGAGAAAGCTTTTGAAGAAATTGAAAGACGAAGAGAAAAAGAGTTAGAAAGTATATTTGATGATAAAGAAGAATGCGATAAATATAAAATGATTTTGGAGAAGTCTGAGTTACATAATATATTAAGTGATTTTAAAAAAGAATACGGTGATATGTGGATGTATTCCAAAGAGCATAAAGTGGAGCTAAAAGAAAAGTTTATCAAAACAATAAAAGTTAAAGCAGGTATTATTACTGACGATATATTGAAAGAGAGTATTTTAAAGCCTGAAGAATTTAAATCAGTATTAATATATGAAATACCGGTTTATAAAATCACTAAGAAAAACAGTAGCACCCACAAGCATATTGGCTATATAGAATTATTAACAAATGGAAGAATAATAAATGTTAATTATCAACCATATAGTAAATCATATGCGATTGCTAGAGATGTTTTTGATGATTGTTTTGTGAATGTCACAGAGCAATATAGTAACAACAAATTAGTTAGCGTAATAAGAGAACTTGTGGATAAAGTTGATGAAATCTGCAATAAGTCTAACTATGCCCTAGAGAAAGATCCGATTAACAATGTTATAGCATATATGAATTTAAAGAGTATTATAAAAAAAGCTAGAGAGGCTTGAAGTAAGCTAATTATGCGATTTTTTTGGTATTAAAGAAATTAACAGTTTTATAGTCAGTATGCTTTTACACTATATATGCCTTTGAGAGAAAAAAAGTTTTCTTGATAATGATACAGAATTTGCCGATGAAGAGTATAATGATTATAGTATCCAGGTATATGGGATAATGATGATATTAGGGAAGGAATATTTTTATAATCTGTTTAATAAAAAATAACAATGATAGTAATACATAATAGATTTTATTGTTGAAGGGGGTAAATATGGATATTCTAACACTTAAAAATAGAGTAAGTTCCAATTTGCCAATATATTTAGGAGGTAAAAGTATTTCTGTAATAGATATTTTTGAAATATTTAATCTTATTGAAGTAAAACTTATAGATGAAGATAAAAGTTTTGTTGTTGATATTAAAACTCTTAGGGAAGATTCAAATAAAGAACTAAGTATTAACTTAAATTTATTTAAGGATGAAGGAGTACCACTATGCTAGAGATTATAAAGAATCCTTATGATGGCGATGAATGGGAATTGATAATGGATAAATGTTATAGGTTGAGATATCAAGAGCAGAACTATCAAAAGGTTCCGCCAAACTTTGGCGGTGATGCAGGAATAGAGGGATATACAAATCATGGAATAGTTTATCAGTGCTATTGTCCAGAAAAGCAATATTCTGATGATGATTTATGGGAAAATCAAAGAGATAAGGTTACCAAAGATTTAAAAAAGCTTATTAAAAATGGAGATAGGCTTAAGGATTTAGGAGTCAAGAAAATAAAGGAGTGGCATTTTGTTACTCCAGAATATAGGGATAGCAGATTATTAGTACATTGTGAAAAAAAGCGTAAAGAGATTATTGATAAGAAAGCTCAAGGAAATCTTAATTATATAGATGATGATTTTGATATCGTAATAAAAACAGCAGAGGATTTTGCTAGTGAAATAAACAAACTTGTCTTTCTATATAAAGACCTTAAGTTTGATATTGCTCTAAAGCATACAGGTGAGGTGGATTGGACAAAGTGCCCATCTGAGAAAGCTGAGAACATAAAACGTAAGCTTAAAGCAGTTATGCAATATGATGGCAATTTAATTATAGAAGAGAAGTATAATAAGATGATTAACACCTGGGGAAGTTTCTATATTAATGGTATAGAAGTTTTAGCAGGAATACAAGCCTCTAATCCAGAAGTATACGAGAAAATATTAAAAATTGATAATATGTATAGAACAAAGATTGAAATGAAGTGTTCTTTAAATGCAGGGGCTTCAGTAAATAAAGAGCTTTTCCAAGAAATACTGAATGAAATAGAAAATGAATTAAACACGATATTTGGAGATATGTTTAATATTGAATCTGTACAAGAGTTGAAATGGGATTTACTTGGTTCATGGTTAGCAGATTGTCCAATGGACTTTATATAGGATAGTAGGTGAACATATGGATGAATTTTTATTAGAATATGTTAAGTCAATTAGGGTAGAAAGAAAACCGATTGCTGTGCCTTATAACTATAGAATAATGTATAAGATAACTCAGTTATTATTAATAGTATACTACTGCTGTAGTCGTAGAAAAGGATGTTCATTAGAAAAGTTACATATGATATCTACTGCCCTTACAAGTGAAAAAGACTATGAAAGATTAATTTCATTTATAGATGGGAGAATGAACATTATAATTATTAGATTTGACCCCACTGTAAATAGAGCTGTAACTTTAGCTTTAGCAGAAAATCTTCTGTACAGACAAAGTAACGGGTTATTTAAGCTTTCTGTGAAGGGAAAAGAATTTGTGGACGAGATGGATAAAAATAAGACTCTAATGGTAAGAGAAAAAGAATTGATGAATATTATATCAACAAATTTAACAGAGGAAAGAATAAATGGATTGATGTCTGACTGGAGGATAAATAATGTTTAGAGTTAATAGACTAAAAATTATTGTAAAGACAGCTATAGGTGAATTTGGTTTTGATAATACTTTTGAGAAAAAGATAAATTTTATAGCTAGTTCTATTAATACAAGAGGTAAGAGTTCTTGTATTGAAGCCATCTATTACTGTTTAGGATTAGAAGAACTAATTGGAGGGAAAAATGAAAAGGCTCTCAAGCCTGTCTTTAGAGATAAGCTAGAATATGACAATAGAGAAATAAATGTTTTGGAAACTGAATTTTATTTAGAGATCCAAAACAAGGCTAAGATTGTAAGAACTATATATAGAGCGGCAAAAAAAGAAGCTTTAAGTACAAGCCTAATAAGAGTTTTCAATGGGAAAATTGACGATGTATTTGCTGGAAATTGCGCTAGTGAGGATATGTATGTGCATTCTCCTGGAGCTGCTGTTAATAAAAAAGGATTTCATAGGTTTTTAGAGGATTTTATCGGTATCAAGCTTCCAGAAGTACCATCCTATGATGATATGGATAAAAAATTGTATCTACAGGTTCTTTTTTCAGCTATGTTTATTGAACAAAAAAGAGGATGGTCAGATTTATTCTCCACTTTACCAACATATTTAAGATTAAGAGAGCCTCAGAAGAGAGTTGTTGAATTTTTAATAGGACTTGAAACTTTGAAGATAGAACAATTAAAACAACAATGTAAGATTAAAGAAGAAACCATAAAACAAAAATGGAGAGAAAATTTAAGGTTTATATCTAAAACATTAACAAGATATAGTTGTATTATTAAAGGCATAAGTGATAGACCTGAGATATTAGGAGATACTTATTTAGAGCAAATACATATTATGAAAGTAAATGAAAGTAATGAGGAATTAGAACTATCTGTTTATATTTCAGAGTTAGAAAAGAATTTAGAAACACTTAGTAGGAAGCCTGTAGATGTGAGAGCAAATATTGATGAAATTGAGGAATCATTAGTAAAGAAGCAGGATGAGTTATATAAAATAGAAAAACTTTTAGAAGTTGAAAGAAAAAAACTATCATTTGAGAAAGCCAGTATTAATTCTTTAGAAGAAAACTTAGAAACTATTAAATTAGATTTGATTAATAATAAAGATGTAAAGAAGATTAAAAAATTAGGTTCTACACAAGATTGGAATATAAATAATAATGTGTGCCCTACATGTAATCAGCCTATACAGGATATGTTGCTTTCACAGGATATTAACTTAAAAGTTATGAGTGTGGACGAGAACATTAGACATCTTGAATCTCAAAAGTCAATGATCGAATTTGCGATAAAAACACATAATTATAATATAACCATAATAAAAGAGAATATTATGAGTCTAGATGCAGGATTACTCAAAGCTAGAAGAATATTGAGATCAATAAAAAATGATATATATGCAGATGAAGATAATGTTTCTGAAGCGATTTTAAGAGATAAAATATTGTTAGAAAATGAAATAGAAGATTTACAATTAATTCTTGAAGAAATTATTGGGTTTTGTAAGGTGTTTAAGTCTCTTTCAGAGGAATGGACTGAATTGTTGCAAATTAAAACAGAGCTGCCTACGGAAAAGTTTTCTGCAATGGATAAATTGAAAGTGTCTAAATTGAGAGAAAATTTTATAAATAATTTAAAGTTGTATGGTTTTAGTAGCATTGTTAATCTCTCGCAAATTGATATATCTGAGGACAAACTATTACCAATTAGTAATGGATTTGATATGAAGTTTGATTCATCAGCGAGTGATAGTATAAGAGCTATTTGGGCGTTTACCGTTGCATTAATGCAGACTTCATTTTATTTTACTGTTAATCATCCAGGAATATTGATATTTGATGAACCGGATCAACAAAGTACAAATATAAATGATTTATACAAGCTTATTAATCATTTATCAAAAGAAGATAATGATTTTCAAGTTATTATCGGTATTACTATTAAGGATGAAGAAACAAAAAATGCTATTGATAAGCTCGACAAGGAGTATTACAAATTAATTCACCTTTATAATGATAGAGCAATAAGTAGGGTACAGAAAACAAAATAAAGAAATTAGTATAGTGAGTTTTGTAGATTGTCTTATGGGGATTTACTTCTCAGCAAATCGAAATTATTACATAACTATTTTACGTATTAGTTGAGATATCAGTTATAATATCTTTGAAACTAATGTGTATATGGAAATAGAATTAGTGATGAATTATATATTAATGTTTAATATTACTATGGAGGATTGAAACAAGTACTGTACCCTGGGGGTAATATTACCTAAAATAAGGAAATTCGCCTACTCCCCCGGGGTGCTTTCATACCCTATATAACCATACCCCCCTCTAATACTTTCGTTATGTAGTATCATTTTTTTGTCCCAGGGCACGTGGAGACAGTAGCTTTGCTTAGCCTCTAAAGGCTTGAAATCAAAGGGTTTAAGGGTTTTTAAGAATTTAATAAGATGTGTTTTTATGTTCCCTGAGGTCGTCTTGGGGAACATTTTTAAGGTGTGGGGGGTATACGCTATAAGGTAGTAACGTTAAATTGTTATAAAAAATGGCGAAAGTATAGAGGTTTTGATAAATTGTTATAAAAAATAGCGTAACTCAAGGGTTACGCCGAATTATTATAAAATATGTAAATAATGTTAGAATACGCCAAAAGCTAACTGGAGGCAAACTAAAACCCTTAGTAAAACAAAAGCTGTCTGCAGCAGAATTGCTTTATAAGTTAACCGGTAGAGACATTACTATATGCCCCTGCTGTGGTAACAGCAGACTACACTCGCAATGCAATAAGGTATCTCTTAAATGTCTCCAACTTAAACTCTGCACTATATTGTTTCATATCAAGCATTCCCTTCTCTTTTTAGTATAACACGAGTTCCGTGTGTATACTAAATTGGGTAAGGGTCAGGGAACTTTTTTCGAGTTTTAACAAAAAAATTTTGAAAATCTAAAAATGCAATAAAAAATTGCGAAAAATGCTTATTCTCAGTGAGCAGACCGTTTTTACTCCTGCGGTGTTAATAACGGTACTCGTTAGGGATTACCCTAAAACACCAGCGTTCAGAAGAACACCTCTCACTCGTTTGAACTGAGATAACCGTTTTGCACCCCCTCTAAGCAACATTTTTTACAAAAAAGAAGCACTCGATTTTTCATCAAGTGCTTAAAGGTGTTGTATTTAGGTATGATTTTTTGTTGAAATAAATTTTTAAAAGTAGGAATGACGGATTATTAATTTAATTTCCATTAAAAAAATCTGTCACCTTTTGTCTTTTTGCTTCGTCTATATATCAAAAGAATCAAAACGGAGAATACAGATATGGTTTTCAGTAGTTTACAGTTTATTTTAATATTTATGCCGGTGTTTTTTGGATGCTACTACCTGGTTCCTTATAAGTGCAAAAACTGTATTTGGTACTATGTCAATAAAAAGTACAAATTAAACTTGGAAATTTTCCGTCGAAAAACACTGTCTTACAAAAATATCCATTATACTTTTAGCTAACCTTTGAAAGCCTGTCTTCAAGCTTTTTCATATATTCCTTCTCATACTGATCAGGAGACATATATCCACAGTGACTGTGAATTCTTACTGTATTATAGAAAGCTTCTATGTATTCAAATACCAGCATGTATGCGTGGTCATAATCTCTTATTTTGAATCTGTTTAACCATTCTCTCTTAATAAGGGCGTGGAAGGATTCTATGCATGCATTATCCCATGGATATGCCTTTTTAGAATAGCTTCTCTGCATATCTCCAGTTGCTTCAATAAATGCTTTTGAAACAAACTGTATGCCACGATCTGAATGAAATACCAACGGTTTATCTATTTTTCTAATAGCCTTAGCTTTATCAATGGTTTCTATCACAGAGGAGGTCTCTAGCGTTCTACTCAGAGTCCAGGCTATTATTTTTCGTGCATATAGGTCCATTATGCATATAAGGTATACAAATCCCTTCAGAGTCCATATATACGTGATATCTGAGCACCATACTGCATTCGGCTCTTCTGGATTAAACTGTTCATCAAGAATGTTCTCTAATTCATTACTAAAATCAGGATTTATTGTAGTAACTGTATATGGCTTAACATATTGAGCCTTAATATTCAATTCGTTCATATATTTACCAACGGTCCTTTCAGAAATATTATCTCCACTCTTATTTAGCTCATTAGTGATTTTGGGCGCCCCATAGTTTTGATGTGACTTATTATAAATATCCAGTATTTTTTCTTTTATTTTTTCCTTTCGCTTCGCACTCTCCGATGGAGTTCGATTTTTCCATGAATTAAACCCAGACCTTGAAACACCTAGCTTTTTCAGCATTCCGCTAACAGAAACCCGGCGTTCCCCCCTGAGTTCCTTAGCTTTTACATCTACTTCATTATAAATAATTTCTGTTATTTTCCCAGAATGCTGATAGCTTTTTTTAACACATCTAATGCATCCTGCGTATCGCGCAGCTCCTTCTTAAGCCTTGCTATCTCTTTAGCTTCATCACTTGAATAGTTTCCCGAGCCACGTGTGGGAACCTCTCCTCCATTTTTAAGGGAAGCTTTTATCCAGTTGCTTAAAGCACTCTTGCTTACCCCCAGATTTTCTGCACATCCTGTTAATCCTAAATCCTTATGACTGCTATAATAGCTTACGGCATTCTCTTTAAATTCTTTACTATATTGTGTTCCCATGATAGTTCCTCCATCTTTACTTCTATACTTATTGTATCATTTATTTGGAACTTCCATGTTTAACTTGTTCTATTTATATTCTAGCATCAATTTTACTTTTTGGCAGTCTTGCCTTTTATTTTGTCGGAACGATAAACGCTCCCTATCATTTTATACTGTTTATCGTAAGTATAATCGTGGATTTTGCGGTAGGTGTGGGAATTGAAAAGTGTAAAAAAGGCAAAAAAGTTTTACTGGCAGCGGGTATCGTATTTCATTTGGGCTGCCTTTGCGTATTCAAGTATGCAAACTTCATTTTTGGAGAACTCAGTAAAGTTTTCACAGGCTTTTATATAACCACAGAAATCATTTTGCCGATCGGGATATCCTTCTATACCTTTCAGGGAATTTCCTATATTGCGGATGTCTACAAAGGAACCGTGAAAGCAGAAAAAAGTCTGCTAAAGTATGCTGTGTATATTTCTATGTTCGAGCAACTGATCGCCGGTCCCATTGTTATATACGGACAGGTCGAACGTGAACTTGATCATAGAAAAATAACCGTTAAAAAGGTGTTAAATGGAATCGGAATATTTGTGTTCGGGTTAGGATTAAAGGTTCTGCTTGCTAATCCCATCGGAAAGCTTTGGACACAGACCTTGGCGATAGGCTTTGAAAGTATATCCACACCCCTTGCGTGGATGGCGATCATTGCTTATTCCTTTCAGATCTATTTTGATTTCTTCGGGTATTCCTTAATGGCAATAGGTCTAGGAAAAATGCTGGGCTTCAAGTTACCTAAAAACTTTAACCATCCATATACAAGCATTACTATGACAGAGTTTTGGCGAAGATGGCACATCACCCTTGGATCCTGGTTCAGAGAATACATATATATTCCTTTGGGTGGCAGCCGAAACGGGATGGAGAAAACATTCCTGAATTTGCTGATCGTTTGGCTGTTAACAGGTATCTGGCACGGAGCAGGATATAACTTTATATTGTGGGGACTGATTCTCTTTGTAATCATACTCATAGAAAAGGTATTTATCGGTAAGTTCCTGAAAAGCAAACCTGCCTTGGGTCATATATATATGGCACTGCTGATTCCGCTTACCTGGGCTGTTTTTGCCGTTACCGATATTTCTCAGCTTGGCGTATTGTTTACCCGCCTTTTTCCGTTTTTCGGGGAAGGAATGTGGTCGGTGTTCCGATATGACTACCTGAAATATTTAGGACAATATTATCCATTCTTTATAGCCGGGCTATTGCTTTCAACAAAACTGCCGTACCAATTGCTGAAGCGGATCAAAAACCGAACAATCATTTGTTTGCTGCTCTTGGCTATATTTATCGCAAGCCTGTACTGTATGTACCGTGGCTTTGACGATCCGTTTTTATACTTTAGATTTTAAGAGGTGTTATCCATGAAAAAATCCAATTTTCTTACATTGTTATTTTTATGTGTTATGATCGTGGCTGTTATGGTATTTGCCGCTTTTGC
>JAEXSY010000274.1 GCA_023440105.1 Bacillota bacterium | reverse complement strand
TAATTTTTTGCTGGCTCTCCTTCTTTTATGGTATGATAAAAGGAAGAAAAAGGATGGAGATACATTAGCTCTATACTTAGTGGTTTATAGCATTGGAAGATTTATTATAGAATTTTTCAGAGATGATCCAAGAGGGGCAATAGGTATACTCAGCACCTCTCAGTTTATTGCTATATTTACCTTTATTATGGGGATAGGAATCTTTTTTAATCATCATATAAAGAGGAGAGAAGGAATTGTTTAACAAAAATAAAAGCTTACTTTTAATAGTTTTAGTTATAAGCCTGTTCTTCACTGGTTGCAGATATGTAGATAAAGCCAATATATGGCTCAAGCTTAAAAATGAGGATTTTGAATATTTAAAGGATGGAAATGTGGAGGAAATTGTTATACAAAGCACTAGAGATGCAGGATTTCGATTTATAGTGACTGATAAAAGCACTATCAGAGATTTATATAGTCTCCTGTCATCAGGAAAGAAAGTGGAGACTAAATCTAATCTTGAGCCTGATTATATTTTTGAGATCCATCAATCCTCAGAGGAAGTATATACCTTTAACTATGTTGCTGGTCTAGGTGGAAATGAAGGGAATTTTTACAATGATGAAAAAATCTATAGAGTGAATAAGAGGCTGGATAACGATATTATCAGCAATATGTCCTATTTAAGAAAGCCACGGGATTTTAATGATATTTATTATGAATCAATACTTTCTGTGCTATCCAAGTATGGCTCTGAAATAAATCCAGAGGGTAAGAAGATTGGTATAAATCTATCAGAGGACTTAGATTGTGCAAAGTACATACTCTCTGCCGATTTAGAGGATTTTAAATATGACCTTAAAAACACCATGAAGAATGCTGAACTTATCGGTGATAGTAAGGACTACCCTTTAACTATTACAGTGAAAACTGAAGGTTATAAAACAAATGTATATAAAAGTATATTGACTATGAATAATAATGAGGATGGCAGTGAGAAGAAGTATTATGTTAGAGGGGATCATGAAAATAGAAGCTGGAATATTAAGATTTTCAATGAAAAGCCATCAGACTGGTAAAGAAAATAGCAATACCCTTCATATGCTATAATATTTTCAAATACAATAAACGGAGGTACAAGATAAAATGTCAATTTCTATTGGATCTAAGAAGGGTGAAAGTAAAATGCCTAAAATGCTTCCTAGGCATGGTCACATTAAAAATATAATTGGAGTAATCAGCGGCAAGGGAGGGGTAGGTAAGTCTACTGTAACAGGAATTATCGCTTCAAAGCTGGCAGAGTCAGGATACAAGGTTGGAGTTTTAGATGCGGATATTACTGGACCTTCTATGCCAAGATTTTTTGGTATAAATAATAAGAGAGCGGAAATAATATCTCTAGATAATAAGCAAAATGAATTTATGTTTTCTCCTGTAGAGTCTAGTCTGGGAGTAAAGGTAATGTCTATGAATTTATTATCGGAGGTGGAGGATCAGCCTGTTATATGGAGAGGTCCTGTTATCAATGGAGTGCTGAACCAAATGTTTACTGATACTGCCTGGGGAGAGCTGGACTTTATGCTTATAGATATGCCTCCTGGAACAGGAGATATAGCTTTAACAGTTATGCAGAACTTCCCTATAAACAGTTTAATCATAGTCTCCACACCTCAGGATATGGTTTCTATGATTGTTAAGAAGGTAGTAATTATGGCTGAGAAGCTAAAGGTTCCTGTGAAGGGTGTAGTAGAAAATATGTCCTATATTATCTGTGATAATTGTAAAGAAAAGCATAGAGTATTCAGTAAGAAAACTGCTGAAGAGCATGCAGCCTACTTAGGACTTCCACTAATAGCGGAGCTTCCTATAAACCCAGAGCTATCTGAAGCTCTAGAGGAAGGAAGGACAGAAAGCTATGCTGCTCTTAATCCTGTTTATGATGCTTTAGCGGCTAGTGCTGTAAAATAGCCTATCTATAAAGCATAATAATAAATGTTTATTTGAGAGGAGGTTATTGCTTTGAAAGCAATAGTTGACAAGGAAACCTGTATCAGCTGTGGACTTTGTCCTTCAATATGCCCTGATGTATTTGAATTCGACGATGATGGGAAAGCAACTGCTATAGTAGATGAGGTGCCTTCTGAAATGGAGGATATGGCACAGGAAGCAGCAGACAGCTGCCCTGTAAGCGCCATAGCAATAGAATAGCAACAAGGATTTTTTAAAGGGATATATTATAAAAAAAGCTATGAGTGAAGGAAAGATTCACTCATAGCTTTTTCTTAAGCTGCAGCAGCCTTTAGTCTAGCTAAAGGAAGTGCTGCAAATATTACCAAGGTAATAAGGAGCTCTGGGAGAAGGTAACTGCCATTATAAACTATTGAATATATCCATGGATTCTGACTTCCTGCGTATTCATAAAAGAATATAACACCAGATAGGACATGGGCAGTGAATCTCAAGAATACTGCAGAGGTACAGCCTAGATAGGTGTTTTTAAAATAACCAGCAGTGCCTAGGAGCATAAAAGGCAGAGGATAATCTAAAAGTACCTGCATAGGATGAACTATATAAGGACCAGTTATAAGATTTAATATACCGTACACTAGTCCACCAATAAAGCCTATTTCAGGACCATAGATAAAGGCCAATAATAGTATGGGAACCATACTTCCAGGAGTTATACTGCCTCCTTGAGGTAATCTATATAAAGAAATGGATCCTAATATTGTGGAAAGAGCAACAGTTACTGCTATTAGCACCAGTATCTTGGTATTGAGCTTTACTCTTTTTACTTTAATGAGCAAAACTAACATCACAGCTAGAGCTAATACGGTGATTAAAGTGCTTGGCTTACTAAAAAGGTAGCTAAGCTTACCAGGCAAGTCCTGAAACATTTCCCGGAGCTTTAAAAGAAAATCATTGATAATTTGCATACACATACCTCCTGTGGTGCGCCAAGAATAAAAATAAAAGGTTATATTCCATAGGAATATAACCATTAATTCAAATTAATAGCTTCCCTACGCTGGTATTAGCCAGATCAGGTTAAAGGGTTAATGATATTATCATCTCTCAGCCATAGGCACCCCTAGCACACCAAATATTATTATATTTACATAATATCATTAAGTTGAATAATTTTCAATTAAATCTAGTTAATTTACCTTTAATTAGTAAAAATATAATTCTCGCTGAACTAGTTGATTTTCTCTAGTATGAGAGCCGAAGTATAAAGCTTTAGAATCCTTCATAGATTCGCCTGGATTTATTGAATTAGAAGTAAGGATTAATGGTACAGTCTCAAGATATCCGCCTTCATAATAAACAATAGCTTCTCCACTTATAATATCAATAACTTTTTTATCCATAATCTCTCCTCCCTGTATTTTTATTAGTTTCTCCAAAAAGGAATAAAGCAATTCATGTTTATAGGGGAAGTAGAATATTACGATAACGGCAATCAATTGTGATATAAATAGAAAGCTAAAGGAAGCATCATAAGATGCTTCCTATATGTCCTCATAAAGATCACTATATATTATTTTAAATACTTCCAGTGCTTCTTCAATCTTAAGCTGAAGAAGCTCCTTTTTATTATTAAGCTCTCTATAACCTTCAGCGGTAAGGGTATAAATCTTTTGAAATTTTTTTTCAGGGTCATCCCAATGGCCAGTAATCCATTTTTGCTTTTCGAACTTTTTTAATAAAGGATATATTCCGCCGGTAGAGGGAATCCACATTCCGTTAGTCCTATTGCCGATTTTATTAGAAATTTCGTGTCCGTTAGTGGGCCCAAGGCTTAATATGTATAGAACATAAATGGGAAGAAGTCCTTTAGTAAAGACTTGTCCCATAGATTCTCTTTCTTTTTTTACCTTTTTTAGTTCTTCAAGCTTTTGTTTGTATTCCTCATAGAGACGTTTTTCTTCAAGTCGTATATCCTCGTCGCTTAAAAAGTTTTGTGGCATACTTTATTCTTCCTCTTTTATTACAAAGCCAACGAGACCTGGCCCAGTGTGAACTCCTAGAGCTGGTCCAATCTGACCAGTATAGATATTTACTAAATTAGAATGATCCTTTATCAGAGGCATGAGGCTATTAGCATCTTCTGGATCTCCTCCATTTAATAGCCATAAGCTGCATTTTCCTTTTTCTAAGTACTCTTTTACTATTCCAAGGAGCTTCGATAGTGCCTGCTTCTTGCCTCTTGCCTTTGCCTTAGTATGATAGATTCCATCATCTCCTACATGGATTATAGGCTTTAAATTAAGAAAATCTCCTATGGTTCCAGCCACTTTTCCTATTCGTCCACCTTTTCTAAGATACTCCAGTGTCTCTATAGTGAAATAAACATGGGTTTTTTCCCTTAGCTTAGGTAATTCCTCAAGGATTTCATTATAGCTTTTACCTTCCTCTATCATTCTGGAACATTCTAAAACAAGAGAACCCTGTCCCATTGTTAAGGTCTTTGTATCATATACGGTGCAGGTAAGCTTAGGATGATTTTCACACATAAGTCTCAAGCTGTTGGCTGTACCTGAAAGATTTGAGGAAATCATTACAGCAATTACATGAGTATAGCCTTTATCTTCAATTTCTAAAAGAGTATCTTCCATGAGCTGAACGCTAGGAAGTGAGGTGGAAGGTATTTCAGTAGTTAGACTAGAATACACCTCATGAGCAGAAATCTCCACTTTATCTGCATACTCTTTATCCTTGTATATTATTCTAAAGGGCAGCAGATATATATTTTTTTCTTTTAATACTTCTATATTGATATCGCAGGAGCTATCGGTTATCAAAGCGATTTTTTCCATTATCAGACCTCCTATTTGGAATTCTACCTATATTATAGCACAGGTGATAACTATATCAATAGTGATAATGATCACTATTGATAGGTAAAAATATAAATATAGTTAAATTGCTAAGGCTAAAATAAAGAAGTTTATACATTTTATATTTTAAATTACAATATTTTCAATTATAATATATATATTAGAAAATGAGGTGTTAATATTGAGATTATTGAGAATGGTTTTGATCGCTTTTTTGATTATCATAATAGTATTTCTTTATATTAGAATAACTCAGCTAAGAAAACGTCTTGCAGAAACGGAAAGGATTAAGAGAGAGCTCTATTCCTTAGGAGAAGAGATGACAACAGTGGAAACAATGGATGAAGCCTTCGAGCTAATACTAGATTCTGCCTTGAGGATTATTAATAAGGTGGATAAGGGCAGCTTACTAATTGAAGACAAGGATGGATTGTTTAAGTTTAGAGCCATAAGAGGATATCCAGAAGAATTAAGGAAGATAGTTCTTACTAAAGAAGAAATGTACCTCAATAATTATAATAAGTTTAAAAATACCGCTATTATTTATAAACCTTATGAATTTGATAAACTAACTCTTCACAAGGA
>JAEXSY010000023.1 GCA_023440105.1 Bacillota bacterium | reverse complement strand
CTCCTATAGTTAAATCTATATTTTCATCAATAAATGATAGAAATATAGAAATAAAAATTCAGGATGAAGGAAACTATGGCTGTATTTCCTTATCAGAGTCGGAGCTATATAAGATATTGAGTAATATTATAAGAAATGCTGTGGAGGCTTTAGAGGGAATAGAAGGAGCAGTTATAAAATATAAGAGCTATAATGGATATGGGAAGCTTGTAATTGAGGTTGAAAATGAAGGGAAAGATATATCAAGAATTACGGAGGAAGCCTTAGAATATATTTATAATCCTGGCTTCAGTACTAAGGGAACAGGTGAAGAAAGAGGTTATGGACTTGCTATAGTTAAAGAGTTTATGGATAGGACCGGAGGAAATATAATTATTGAAAGTAAATATAATAGCACCTTATTCAGACTGGAGATACCAAGAGAGGCATAGTTTTCCTCAATGAAACTATGGCTAGTCTTTACTTTAATGTATTTATATAAGTGAATTGCTTTCTGATTATTAGTATAATGAAATTATAAAGCTTAGAGACATAATCATTAATTAAAATAAAGGGATTTTGAGGAACAGAATTAAAGTAATTCTGGTTAAGAAATTTATAAAAGGGAGGATTTAAATGAGTAAAGCAGTGAGATTTGGAATTATAGGAACTAATACCATATCCCATACCTTTATGTCTGGTGCCCTTCAGCTTAAGGATTTTGAATTGACGGCAGTATATTCTCGAAAGGAAGAGACTGGGAGAATCTTTGGAGATAAGTATGGAGTAAAGAATATATTTACCGACTTAGATAAGCTTGCAAAAAGTGATTTGATAGATGCTATATACATAGCATCTCCTAATGCTCTTCATTATAGCCAAGCTATGACATTTTTAAATAGTGGAAAGCATGTTCTTTGCGAAAAGGCTTTTGCTTCTAATTTAAGAGAAGCAGAGGAGATGATTGAGGCAGCGAGGGCCAATAACCTATTGATAATGGAGGGCATGAGGAGTACCGTAGTACCAAATTTCCTTGCAATAAAGGACAATTTGCATAAGCTTGGCACCATAAGAAGAGCTTTATTTAGCAAATGCCAATACTCCTCTAGATATGACAACTATAAAGCAGGAGTTGTTATGAATGCCTTTAAGAGAGAACTCTCAAATGGAGCTCTTATGGACATAGGTGTGTATTGTATTCATCCTGCTATTGAGCTTTTTGGAAGTCCAAAGGAGATCATAGCCAGCAGCCAGTTCCTTTCTTCAGGGGTTGATGCTCAGGGAACTGCTATCCTAAAGTATGAAAACATGGATGCAGTGATGCTTTATTCAAAGGTAAGCAATTCTTATCTTCCTTGTGAAATACAGGGGGAGGAAGGAGTGCTGACATCCTCCGATATCTATGATTTTAAGAATGTCACTATAAGATACAGAGATGGCAGTGAGGAAGTGATTTCAAAGCCTCAGGAGATGGATAATATCTGCTATGAGATTGATGAATTTATAAAGCTTGTTCAGCAAGGAAAAACAGAATCTCAATTAAATAGCCATGAAAGAACCCTTAAATCTATTGAAGTGATGGACGAAATAAGAAAGCAGATAGGCTTGGTTTTCCCTGCCGATGAAAAATAACTTATATTTATTATGATTCTTGGGTATTTTTTACAAAAAAGACTATAAAATTTAACATATTTATGCAATAATACAGCTATAACAATATGGGGGAGATAAAATGAAAGATTATATACTAATGACGGATTCTTGCTGTGATTTGCCAAGAGAGTATATTGATGAGAGTAATGTTCCATTTGTAAGCTTAACCTGCAGATTTAAAGATAAAGAATATAAGGATGATTTTGGAGTATCCCTTAAGCATAAAGAATTCTATAAAGGAATGGAAGAGGGAGAAGTACCTAAAACCTCCCAGCCAAGCCCTGATGAATTTTTCAATCTTTTTAAGAAATATGCCGAGGAAGGTAAGGACATAATATATATATGCGTTTCCTCCGGACTAAGCGGCACCTACAATAGTGCAAACATAGCAAAGGAAATGGTTCAGGATGAGAATATTGATGTAAAAATAGAAATAGTTGATATTTTAACAGCTTCTTTAGGACAAGGGCTTATGGTTAAGGAAGCCATGAGACTGAAGGAAGGGGGAGCCACCTTCCAGGAAGTAAAGAGCTTTTTAGAAGAGACTAAATGGAAGCTGAATACCTTTATCACCGTGGATGATCTAATACATTTAAAAAGAGGGGGCCGTATATCCTCTACTGCAGCTTTCTTAGGTGGATTAATGAGTCTCAAGCCGTTAATAGCCATCAACAATCAAGGTAAGGTTGATGTAATTCAAAAGGCTAGAGGAAGAAAATCAGCTCTCAAGGAGCTGGCTAAATATATAATAAACAATATAGAGGATCCTGAAAGCACCACTATGTACATAGGTCACTGCGATGCTTTAGAGGACGCTCTAAAGCTAAAAGAAATAATACTCGAAAAAATTAACCTCAAAGAAGTTATAATTGACTTCATCGGTCCTGTGGTGGGAGCTTATGGAGGTCCAGGTGCTCTAGCTGCTTTTTATGTGGGAAAGCCTAGGTATA
>JAEXSY010000207.1 GCA_023440105.1 Bacillota bacterium | reverse complement strand
CGGATCCACACTCTCTTGAAGTAAGGTCTCCGTTATAATCACTAAAAGGTACACCCAATTCTCTAGCTACCTCTGCTTTGAATTGAGATAAACCATCTCTAGCTTCGGGGATTAGTACTCTGTTTCTTGCCATTGCCTTCTCCTCCTTTGGCTTTGATTTGGTAAAGCATAAGCTATTGAAGTGTAACTCCTTAAGAGTTTCTCCTTCTCCTGCCTACACTATTATATTAACCAGCTCTTCTTTAATTACTCTATATAATTTCAACCATTATTGTAATCTCTTAATCTTTTTTCTAATTTTTATCATCCTTAAAGGATAGTCTATTGATTATTTCATCACCGTATTTATCCTTTAGGCTATCTAAAACCTTATCCAGCTTCTGTTCCTTAATCATCCTTATACCAGAGTCAGAAAAAAAGCTAGTTTGTTCCACTGCTTCCTCACAGAGGCCCGAAAGTGAAATGCCCAAAAGCCTTACCGGTTCATACTGCCACTTCTTTTCAAAGAGCTCCAGGGCAGTATTGTAGATTACAGTAGTGGAGCAGGTAGCAGTTTTTAACTTTTTTTGATGGGAGTAGTTTATAAATTCACTGGTTTTTATATGTACCCCAATAGTTGTACAGTATCTATTTAACACTCTTATTCTTCTTCCCAGCTTGTCAGCTAATTCCTTTAAAACCTCTGCAGCCTCAGCCTTGCTCTGTACATCCTTAGGAAGAGTTATTTCGTTGCTTATTACCTTTGCTTCTTCCTCTTGATAACTAATCTCTTCTTCTCCCAGTCCATTGGCATATTTCCAGATCAATTCTCCATAGCTTTTAAATTTTTGCTTTAGGAGGTTGAGGTCATAATTTGCTAGATCCCCAATAGTAAATATATACATATCCTTTAATCTCTTAGTAGCCTGCTTTCCCACCATGAATAGCTCTTCAACAGGCAATGGCCAAAGCTTTTCTTTAATCTCACTCCTGTATAAGGTATGAATCTTATCAGGCTTCTCAAATTCAGAAGCCATTTTTGCTAAAATTTTATTGTCGGATATCCCTACATTCACTGTAAAGCCCAGATCTTTTTTGATTTTTTCTTTTATTTCGTAAGCTAACTTATAAGGCTCTTTTCCTGCAATGGCTGTAACATCTAAAAAGCTTTCATCAATAGAGTATCTTTCAATAAAATCAGTATATTCCTTAAATATCTTTATTACCTCATTGCTATAAAAGTTATATGCTTCAAAATTCTTAGGAAAAACCTGTAATGGAGGACATTTTTTCTTAGCAGTATATATACTTTCTCCTGTTACAACACCAAATTTCTTTGCAGCATTAGATTTTGCTAGAACAACACCTCTTCTAGAGGCCTCGTCTCCCCCAATTACTGCTGGTATAGTTCTTATATCAAGAGTTTCTCCTCTTGATAATCTATATACAGCACTCCAGGATAGAAACGCATTATTCACATCTATGTGAAAAATTATCCTCTTCATCTTATTCACCCCTCAAATGACCTACATCCATTATAATATAAAAAAAGCTGCTGCTTAAGCTTTATTTTACTTAAGCAACAGCTTCTAAATTTTTAAAATTAACTGTTTAACACCTTGATTATAGCCTTTGCAAAAGCTGGTAGATCCTTCGGTGTTCTTGAAGAGATAAGGTTTCTATCAACTACCACCTCTTCATCTACCCAATCAGCACCAGCATTAACCATATCATCCTTTATTGCATCAACGCTTGTCACCCTTCGGCCTTTAAGTATTCCTGCAGATATAGGAAGCCAACCTGCATGGCAAATTTGAGCGATAGGCTTACCGGCATCATCCATATCCTTAACCAGTTTCTTTGCCTCTGGTATTCTTCTCATTTTATCTGGAGCAAAGCCACCAGGGATTAATAGTCCTTCATAATCCTCAGCTTTCACATCCTTAAAGGCTAAGTCAGAAACTGCTGGGACACCATTCTTTCCTTTATAGGTTTTCCCTGCTTCATCTCCTACAAGTAGCACTTCATAGCCTTCTTCTCTTAATCTAATAACAGGATACCAGAGCTCTAGATCCTCAAATATATCTGCAACACAGCATAATATTTTTTTCATATTATCCACATCCTTTACTATTTTAGTATTTTATGGCTGCTTAACTATTTATATAGTAACATTATTTTTTTAGATAGTTATTACGATTTTATTAACTATCATGAAAGTTTTTTTAAAACCTTGCCAATAATGCTAACACTCTGAAAAAAAGCTTTATTTCATTTGATAATTGATAACAATTATTATATAATATCAAATGTAAATTTGTTTTGTTTTTATAATGATAATGCACAGGTACCAATGATTGTAATATTATTTCAAGAAGACTCTTTTAAGAATAGTTTGTGAATTTTTTAATCTATCTTTTATAATAGTCAAATAAACTTGATATAATGTTATAAGTAATACATACTATAGTTAAATGGAATAATAATGATAATTATTATAGAGGAGGATTTTTATGCACTGTACACAGAAAGTTACCCCTTCCATCCACTGGGTAGGCGGTAATGACAGAAGAATTGCCTTATTTGAAAATATGTTTCCTTTAGATAACGGAGTTGCTTACAATTCTTATCTGATAATGGATGAAAAAGTAACACTTATGGACACAGTAGATTCCGCTATAACAGAACAATTTTTTGATAATCTATATCATGTATTAGATGGTAGAGAAATTGATTACCTAGTGGTTAACCACATGGAGCCAGATCACTGTGCAAACATAGAAGAACTTACAAGAAGATTTCCTAATATGCGAATTGTTGGAAACAAAAAAACCTTCCAGATGATAGAACAATTTTATGATTTTGATGCAAAAGATCGTTATTTTGAAGTAAAGGATGGAGAAACCTTAAACATAGGAAGCCACACCCTGAAATTTATCTTTGCACCCATGGTACATTGGCCAGAGGTTATGATGGCTTATGAGGAGTCTGAAAAAGTTCTATTCTCTGCCGATGCTTTCGGTTCCTTCGGAGCCTTAGCAGGTAATCTCTTCAACGACGAGATAGACTATAAAGGTGAGTACTTGGTAGATTTTAGAAGATATTATACTAATATCGTTGGAAGATACGGTCCTCAGGTACAGGCTGTTTTAAAAAAATTAGCAGCAATGGATATAAAAATGATATGTCCTCTTCATGGTGTGGTCTGGAGAACTGACTTAGAATTTGCAATAGATAAATACAACCATTGGAGCACCTATAAGCCAGAGGTAAATAGTGTTCTGTTCATATATGCGTCCATGTATAACAACACTGAAAATGCTATGAATGTCCTAGCAAATAAATTGGCACAAAAGGGCGTTAAAGACATGCACATGTATGATGTGTCTAAAACTACCCCATCAACAATAATTTCTGAAGCCTTTAAATACAGCAATATTGTCTTTGGGGCTCCATTATACAACAATAGCGTATATCTCCCCATGGAAGCCTTAATTGCTGATATGGCTCTTCTAAATCTTAGAGGAAGAAAGGTTTCCTTGATTGGAAACAGCTCATGGATACCAGATGCTGTTAAACCATTAAAGGAAGCAGTGATGAAAATGAAGAATACAGAAATAGTAGGTGAGCCCTTCCAATTGAAGTCATCCCTTAAGCCGAAGGATGAAGAAGCCTTAGATTCCTTGGCCGAAGCAATATACGAATCTCTTCAATAACAACAAAAGGCCGATGATAATTCATCGGCCTTTATTTAAAAATGGCTAAGAAATATTAATTATAAAGGAGTGTTTTTATGAAAAAGCTTTATGTTGCATCATTTTCATATCTAATCTTGGGACTATTAGCGGGCATTTTTTACAGAGAATTCACCAAAGCTAGTTCCTTTACTGAACCAACTATGCTCTCTGGGCTTCATACTCATATATTGACCCTAGGCTTTTTATTCTTACTAATATTACTTTTAACATCTGCTGCTTCAAGACTTACAGAGCACAAGCATTTTACTAAATGGCTTTATTTTTATAACCTTGGACTATTATGGACAATCATTACCATGGCTATCAGAGGTGTTCTAGAGGTACAGGGGAATGACATTCCTGGCTTCAATCATATAGCAGGAACTGGTCACTTCCTTTTGGGTCTTGGACTTATATGGCTTATGCTTTTACTTAAGAAAAGCTTTTTAAGCAAGAATGCATAATTATTACTAAAAATAAAAGTCTCTGATAAAAAATCAGGGACTTTTATATTCTATTTCGAACAAAATCCTAGCTAGTAAGAAGATCATACTGACTATTATATATTTCAGTATAAAAACCATTTCTATGGAGAAGCTCCTCATGAGTCCCCTGCTCCACTACACTTCCATCCCTTACTACCAGAATTATGTCTGCATCAACTATTGTAGATAGTCTATGGGCAATTACGAAGCTAGTACGATTTTTCATGAGCTTATCCATGGTGTTCTGTATTAAAATCTCAGTCCTTGTATCTACATTGCTCGTGGCTTCATCTAGAATTAATATTCTCCTATTAGCTAGATAGGCTCTAGCTATGGTTAACAGCTGCTTTTGACCACTGCTTATATTGTTGGACTCTTCATTGATTACAGTGTCATAGCCCTCAGGTAGCGTATTAATAAAATAATCAATATGAGCCTCCTTAGCAGCTCTTATTACCTCTTCCTTGGTGGCGTTTTCTTTTCCATAGGCTATATTATCAAAAATACTTCCACTAAAGAGCCAGGTATCCTGGAGCACCATACTGAAGAGCCCTCTTAAATCAGCTCTATTTAATGCTGCAATATCCATCCCATCAATTGTTATTCTGCCTCCATCTATCTCATAGAAGCGCATAAGAAGATTAACTATGGTAGTTTTTCCTCCACCGGTAGGACCTACTATGGCAACCTTTTGCCCTGGCTTCACAGAAAAATTAAGATTTTTGATTAGAGGCTTATCCTTATCATAGGAGAAGGCTACATCCTCAAAAACTATCTCGCCATTGGTATTAGGGAGCTGTCTAGTAATTTCTACGGTCATTTCTTCCCTATCTAAAAGATTGTACACCCTATTGGCTGAAGCTATGGTATTCTGCATCATGCTTAAACCATTGGCAATGCTTTCTAAAGGACCAGCAAATTGCTTTGAATACACTATCAAAACCACTATATCACCCACGGTGGTTCTTCCCTGGAGAGCCAGATAGCCTCCAATTATGCAGATTGCTATATAAGCAATATTATTAGTTAAAGCGATTATAGGCTGAACTACTCCAGCTAAAAAATATCCTTTTTGCTGCTTGTCCCTTAACCTATTGCAGAGCTCCTCCTGTTTTATTCTCTGACTCTCCTCCAAATTAAAGGCTTTTATAGTATCAAAGCCTGTAAAATCCTCTTCCATTAAAGAATATATATCACCATTTATCTTTCTTGAAGAGTTAAAGTGCTTTTCACTTAAGGAAGCAAGCCTTGAGGACAGAAGTAGTGATAAGGGAATAAAGATAACAATGGCAGCTGCCATATAGGGATTTATTAAAAAGATTATAACGGTAATTCCTAAGAGCTTAATAACACCACTAATTACTATATTTAAAAAGTTGTGTACTGTATTCCCCAGGGTTGAAACGTCATTCATCATCCTGGAAATAACTTCTCCTACAGGAGTTTTATCCACAAACTCTACAGGTAGTCTTTTTATTTTTTCACTAATGGATATTCTTAGGTTTGCAGTAAAATGCCTTGAAACTACATTATTCATAATAAGCATAACTGCTAGGTCACATAGAGAGGATAAGATATATATTCCTCCTAGGAGAAAGGACAGATACATTATGTAGGGCATATCTATAGATAAGCCCTCAGCCCAATAATCATAAATTTCCTCAGTTATTATTCCTAGAATTTGAGGAGCAATCAGAGCTATGGCAACAGCAATTATACTTATCAAGGAGCTAAGAATAAGCCAGCCCTTTATTACACCGGTGCTTTTAATAATTCTTATTAAGGTAGCTAAAGACTTTTTTCTATCCTTCTTCATCGAGTCCCTCCTAGCTGTGAGTCATATATTTCTTTATAGATAGAACAGTTTTCTAAAAGCTCGCTATGGTCTCCACTTCCTACAATTTCTCCTCTTTCCATAACATAGACCATATCACAGCGCATTGCTGTGGCTGCCCTCTGAGTAATTATAATCTGTGTTTTTCCTTTTAGAAATTGATTTAAGCCTCTCCTAAGCTTGCTCTCTGTAAGATAATCCAGAGCTGAAAAGCTATCATCAAAGATATACACCGAGGCTTTTTTTATTATGGCCCTAGCTATGTTTATCCTCTGCTTTTGTCCTCCACTTAAATTTGCTCCCCCCTGGGCCAAGGAGTAATTAAAGCCTTCTTCCTGGCTTGCTATGAAATCATCAATCTGAGCAATTTCAGCTATCTCTATAAGCTCCTCTTTACTGGCATCCTCTCTTCCCATCTTAAAGTTATCCTCTATAGTTCCTTTAAATACCATGCTTTTCTGTATAGCTATAGATATATTGTCTCTTATTACTTCTCGTGTTAAAGCTTCATAATTCCTACCTCCAAGGGTAATGGCGCCTTTCTTTGGAGAATAAAAATCCATGAGTAGCTTGGCTACAGTGCTCTTCCCACTGCCTGTACCACCAATTATTCCTACAATTTCTCCTTGCTTTATGGTTATATTAATATTTTTTAATACCTCTTCTTCTCCATCACCATAGCTAAAATGAACATTCCTGAGCTCAATGTCCCCTGTTAGCTCTTCTTTAGATCCTTTCTCTCTGTGATCACTTTTTAAACTTAAGACCTCATTAATTCTTCTTATGCTGACCTTGACATGAGGAAGCCATGCCATTGTCCAGGATAA
>JAEXSY010000204.1 GCA_023440105.1 Bacillota bacterium | reverse complement strand
ATGTATAATTATTCATATTTTAATTATAATTATACACTTCTCTTTTCATTATATGAAGTGTTTTTTATTTTTTTATATTAAAAAACTGGATTCCATTAAAGAGTGAAACCCAGCTTAACTATTTTATATACATTTTATTATTTTAACAGATTGTCCCGCCAGTAGCCTTAATATCCTGATCATTTTCTACTACTGCCTTAACAGCAGCCTCTAAGGACTTAACTATATCCTCTAAGGCCATGGAAGGGGCTCCTTTTTTATCCACTACCTGCTGTGGTATGTATGGAACGTGTATAAAGCCTGCTCTCATATTTGGGTATTTTTTGTCTGCAAGATATAAGGCTCCGTACATTATGTGATTACATACAAAGGTTCCTGCAGTATTGGATAGAGTAGAAGGAAGCCCTGCTGCATTTATTTCCTTAACTATTGCCTTTACTGGAAGGGTAGCAAAGTATGCTGGAGCTCCATCCTCAAATACTGATACATCTATAGGCTGGTTTCCTTCGTTATCCTTTATTCTTGCATCATCTATATTAATAGCAACTCTTTCTGGAGTTACATCAAAGCGTCCGCCCGCCTGTCCTACGCATATCACTGCATCAGGCTTGTGTTCTTCTATTCCTTCTTCTAATATTTCAATAGATTTTTTAAATACCGTAGGAACCTGAAGCTTAATAACCTCGGCTCCTGCTATCTCATCCTTTATTCTGCTCACAGCTTCCCAAGCAGGATTTATCTTTTCTCCACCGAAGGGATCAAAGCCAGTCACTAATATCTTCATTTATAATTCCTCCTCTTTAGTATATTGTTAAAAGGCTAGGTAGTACATCAGCACTATATGGACAAAGAGCATTATTAATGCCACTGGTGCTTGAGCCATTATAACCCTATTCTTATTTTTTGTTTCTAGAAGAGCTGCTGGTACTACATTAAAGTTTGCTGCCATAGGTGTCAGAAGGGTTCCACAGAAGCCTGCGGTAAGAGCAAGGGCTCCGGCAATAGCTGGATCTGCTCCATAGCTGTATACAAATGGAACACCAATACCGGCAGTTATAACAGCAAAGGCTGCAAAGCCATTACCCATTATTATAGTAAACAGGGCCATTCCTATGCAGTAAGCAGCTACCCCTATGAGTATGTTACCTTCAGGAATAACATTAGATATCATATTAGAGATTACCTCTCCTACTCCTGCAGCAGTAAATAAGGTTCCTAGAGCCGCTAGAAGCTGAGGAAGTATAGAAGCTGGTCCAACCTGTCTTAGAAGTCTATCACCATCTTCCGCAATATATATAGGCTTAGCCTTTGTAATAACAAATACCACTGCTAGTGCTGCCAGAGCAGATACACCGATAGCTACCTGACCAGCGACACCAGAAAGCTTGCTGGTAAATTGAGCAAAGGCAAAGGCTACTATAGCTAGGGTTATGGAAGGAATAAATATCTTTCCGCCTATCTTCTTTGCCTGCTCTAGCTTAAAGCTGTCGCTGATTTCAGCTACAGATCCAACCTTAACCTTCCTAAGAAGGGTTATAACACCCATAACTAATAATGCTGCACCAACTGCTGCAGAAGGCAGCCATCTTCCGAAGATAAATATAGTACCAAGGATTCCCCAGAATAAAGCTGTGGTGATCCTACTGTCATTTTTCTTATCCTTTATAACGTAAAAAGCGGAAAGGTACATAAGCAGTCCCGATAATACATAAAGTCCCTCTAATGCATATTCAAAGATCTTTCCTATATCCATTATTTAGCCCCTCCCTCTTGTCCTTTGTAATTTTCTTTAAGCTTTCTATCAAAGAGATAATTTTTTACTATAGCTACTATTAAAGCAATCAAGGCAACAGGTATGGAAGCCTTAGCCACGTCTACTGCAGAAACCTGATATCCCTGCTCTGCCAGAGAGCCTACTATAAGAAGAACCCCAGAGCTTGCCATGAATACATTTTGGCCAAAGAAGTTACCGAAGTTTTCCATGGAGGCTGCTGCTCCCTTGATCTTTTCTACATCCTCTTCCTTTACCTCTCCATAATTAGCCTGAGCTGCTCCCTGTGCCATGGGCTCAATAAGAGGTCTTACAAACTGAGGATGTCCACCAAGTCTCACAGAAAGAGCTGCTGCACCTTCTCTGATTATAAGATATAAGGAAAGAATTTTACCTGTAGTCAAGCCTTTGGCTTGTCTTATTAAATCTACCGCCTTTTCCTTAAGACCATATCTCTCACAGATACCTATCACCGGCAGAGTGAGTACAAAAAGAGTCATATATCTAGTATTTACAAAGGAGCTTCCCAGCACCTCTAATATTTCCACAAAGTCCATCCCAGCCACAAAGCCTGTAGTTATTCCTGATAGTAAAACCACAAATAGCGTGTCCAACTTTAGCGCAAAGCCTACTATAACAATAAGTACACCTATAAGCTTAATCATTTGTACCAACCTTTCTTCTGTCATATTATTTAAGAGTATAATGGAACTATTATAATATATTTTTAAATGCATTTCCACAAAATATTTTTGGAAATTTGTTAAAATGATAATATAAGGCTGTGTTTTGTATTCTTTTATTAATTTTACTGTAAGTTAATAGTACATTTTGCATTTTGCTTCACCACTTTTTTACATTACAGCACTAATAAAGAAAATTAGAAATTTAAAACTGAAAAAACAGCATCCCCTAAAGATGCTGTTTTTTCATTTACTATTTTTTTGTTAGCTTTTCCTCACTAAGCTTGAGGAATTCTTCCACATCCTCTTTAATAATAGCTAAGGAGCCTCTCCAGAAATCTACATCATGGATATCAATTCCCATCACCTTAGTTACATCGGCGATATTGCTCTTGCCGGTGATGGAAAGAAGCTCTTCATAGGCCTTAGGGAAGGATTCTCCTCTCTTAAGGTATTCTGCATATAATCCCTTTGCAAAGAGCAGTCCAAAGGCATAAGGGTAGTTATAGAAATGCCTGCTTGGATAGTAATAATGTGTCTTGCAGGCCCACATATAAGGATGCATGTATTCAGGATCTAGTCCATCTCCATAAGCTTCCTTCTGAGCCCACAGCATTATTTCCTTCAGCTCCTTAGAGCTTAAGGTGCCTTCCTTTCTTCTATTAAACACTTCTCTTTCAAAAAGGAAGCGGGAATAAATATCCACTATTATCTGATTGCTATCGCTAATTTCTGATTCTAAAATTATAAAGGCATCCTCAGTAGATACATCCTTGATGGCAGCTTTCTTAATTATGGTTTCACAGAAGGTAGAAGCTGTTTCTGCCAGAGGCATGGGATAACCAGAATTTAATGGACTCTCATCCTTTAAGCAGTGTCCATGGAAGCCATGACCTAGCTCGTGGGCCATGGTAACAGCATCACTGAAGGTGTCTCCATGATTTAATAAAAATCGGCTTTCACCTATTACATGAAGGTTACTGCAGAAAGCTCCCCCCTGTTTTCCTTCCTTAGGA
>JAEXSY010000156.1 GCA_023440105.1 Bacillota bacterium | reverse complement strand
CCAGCACCTAGGTATTTTCTTGGGTCGAATTCTCCAGGATTTTCTCCAAATACCTTTCTTACAGCTGCAGTCATGGCAAGTCTTAAGTCTGTGTCCATATTTATTTTACATACAGCCATGGAGGAAGCCTTTCTAAGCATATCCTCTGGAATACCCTTAGCATCCTTTATTGCTCCTCCAAATTTATTGCAGGTAGCAACAGCCTCAGCGTCAACAGCAGAAGCTCCGTGAAGTACTATTGGGAAGCCTGGAAGCTCTTTCCCTATTTCTTCAAGGATATTGAACTTAAGCTCTGGCTTGAAGTCTGGTGGGAATTTAAAAGCACCATGGGAGGTACCTATAGCTATTGCTAAGGAATCACAGCCTGTTCTTTTAACGAAATCTACAGCTTGAGCAGGATCGGTATATACATGCTCAGCAGCAACTACATCATCCTCTATTCCTGCTAAAACACCAAGCTCTGCTTCTACAACTACTCCTCTAGCGTGAGCGTATTCTACAACTTCTTTAGTTTTAGCTACATTCTCTTCATAATCATAATGAGATCCATCAAACATAACGGAAGTGAAGCCAGCATCTATAACCATCTTTACAGCTTCTAAATCTGGACCATGATCAAGGTGTAGTGCAACGTCAACACCAGTTTCAGCTATTGCAGCGTCAACCATAGCCTTTAGCATTTCTGGACCTGCATATTTAATGGCTCCAGTAGAGCATTGAAGGATAACTGGAGAATTTTTTGCTTTTGCCCCTCTGAGAACCCCTTGTAATATTTCCATGTTGTTGATATTGAAAGCACCAATTGAATAACCACCTTCATAGGCCTTTTTAAACATTTCAGTTGTAGTTACTAATGCCATTTTTGGACCACCTTTCCTTAATTTACATATTTATAAAGCTTTAAATAAAGTTTTATGCGGGAACGTATTTGACCCTGGTGGGACAAATATCTAAATACATTATATATTAATTTTACTATATTTTCTACTATTTATCTTAAGGAATTCTTAATTTTAATATAAATTATACAATTGATGAGTAATTATACTCATAAGCTATATTAGAAGATATTTTCTATTGAAAATTTCTGAAGATCCCTCACCACCTTAGCGCTATGCTTTATGCTATGGACACCAGCTAGAGAATCAGCCTTTTCTTCTTCTTTTATATATTGTGTTAATCCATAAAGCTCATGGGTAATATCGTCTACTTGCTGATGATTTAAATATAATCCCATTTCTGAGGTTTTCTTATCTATTTTTTTGTGAAATTTATTTGCTACTTCGTAGGCTGCTTCCCAGCTCTCATCATTTATTAGCTCTTCTAGATTTTCACAGGTTTCTATTATTTCTTTTAAAAAGTGTTGAGTTTTGTTATTAGAAGTTATCATAAAAGCAATTAGTATAAGAAATAGGATAAAGGCTATTGCCACGTTTTTCAAAGATATACCTCCTTCAAGTTATTTTTTATCCCTCTTTTGGCAGTAAAAATTTTTATTAGAGTCCATCATAGCAAGATAGATTTCCTCATAGCTATTTGCTTTTTTACTCTTAATTTGATTTTTAAGCCATTTATCGCTTTTATTTATTGACTTAAGATTACTGTGCTGAACCTTACCATTTAGTATAAGAATAACTGGAAGGATATCCTGTTTAGTGGGTATATTTAGATCTTTTTTTGTTACAGGAGCTAGCTCAGCTTTAGGTATAATAGAGAGCTGACCATTGTTTTCTAGAATGATATAAGCTAAATCGCTAAAATTAAAATACCCACTTATTCTAAGCTCTTCCATTAAGTCGTCTACATTAATCCTTTGTTCTCTCAGAGCAGCGGTATCTAGCCTCCCATCTCTCAAGAGTATAGACGGCTTTCCATCGATAACTTTTCGTAAACTTTCACAGTGAAGCTGAATTTCTGAAAGGATTATTTGAAGTATCAGCATGGTTAATATGGGGATTATACCTAAGAGAAGCGGAAGACGAAGATCCTGCATGGGAAGAGTTGCAAGCTCTGAAATCATTATAGTTATCACCAGCTCATAGGGCTGTAGCTGCCCTAACTGCCTTTTTCCCATGAGCCTCATTACGAATACAACGACAAAATATAGAATTATAGTTCTTACTATTAGGACAAACATCTAGCTTTCACCTCCCTTGTTATAGTTTTTGTAAATTTCTTTGTTTTATGACATCAATAATGAAATTTAAAGTATAATATTATTAAAACTTTAAAACCCGGATAAATGAGGTGAATACTATGAAGGTGGAATTGATATTAAGCAATGGTAACAAGGTAAAAGAGGAAAAAGGTAAGCTTTTATGGGACATAATAAAGGAACACTATGAAGAGAGTCTCCTTCCCCCGGTACTTGCTATGGTAAACGGTAAATATTATGAGCTGGGAAGTCACCTGGAGGAGGGTGGAATATTTGAAGCCGTATCTCTTAATAATCCTTTGGGAAATAATAGCTATTCTAGAACTCTGCAGTTTATTCTTATAAAGGCAGTACTGGATTTATATCCTGAAAGTAAAATAACCATAGAGCATTCTATAAGTAAAGGGATATATGGAGAGATTCATAAAAACGAGGCTCTAACAGAAGAAGAAGTGTGGAAAATAAAGGAATACATGCAGCAGCTTATAGATGAAGACATTCCAATAAAAAAGATATCTGTGAAAAAAGAGGAAGCCATGGAGATTTTTCGTTCCTATAAGATGGAAGATAAGGTTAAGCTTCTTAAAAATGTTACAGCAGATAATGTGAAGCTCTATGAGCTTGAGGGTAGATATGATTATTTTTACGGACCCATGGCATATTCTACTGGGGTGATTAAGTATTTTGATTTGATTTTCTATGAGCCAGGGTTTATTTTAAGGCTTCCACCGG
>JAEXSY010000013.1 GCA_023440105.1 Bacillota bacterium | reverse complement strand
CTTTATGATATTGATAGCGGTGGTAGGGCTTTGGCTAATCATTGCTTACAGCTTCTTTTATAAAGGTCTTAAGAGGTATGAATCGGGGAATTTAATTACTAATAAGCTTTAGTAAAGCTTATTTTTAGCTAATGCTTAAGCATAATAAAAGAGAGGATACGGACATGACGGAAAATATAAATGAAGTATTGGAGTTTTACAATTCTGGAGCTGACAAAGGAAGATTAGAGAGAGGCTTAGGAAAAGTAGAATTATATAGAACGAAAGAAATACTTAAACAATACATTAATAGTAATAATAATGTTATTTATGATGTAGGTGGTGGTAGTGGTATTTATTCCTCTTGGCTTGCTGATATGAATAACGAAGTCCATCTCTTAGATTTATCACCTTGGGCTGTGGAATATGCCAAAAGAAATCAAAAGAAAAACAGTGAGTTTATTTCAGAAGTATGTGACGCAAGAAATATAAATAGAGAAGATGAAAGTGCAGATGTTGTTTTGCTTATGGGACCGTTATATCATTTGCAAAATAAAGCAGAAAGAATACAAGCTTTAAATGAGGCTAGAAGAGTGCTAAAAAAAGGTGGACTATTGTTTTCTGTAGGGATATCCAAGCTTAGTTCAACCACATGGGCATTGTCAACCTATGGAAAGGATAATAATTTTCTTGATGATGATATTTATATGGATATGCTAGAAAAGGAATTATCATCAGGTATTCATAATAGACCTAAGGAATATCCAAATTTTATCTCACAAGCATATTTTCATACTCCACTAGAGCTAAAAGAAGAAATTGAAGCTGTAGGTATGACTGTTATTCAAAAACATGCTATAGAGGGGGTTATTTGGTTTACACCCTGCTTAATGGAACAATGGGAGGACGAAAATAGCAGAGAGCGATTATTAAATATATTAAGGCACACAGAGCATGAAGATTCTATAATGGGGATGAGCCCGCATTTTATGGTTGTATCAAGAAAATAAATGCAGTAGCTTCAATAGAGTAAAGTTTATTTTGTTAATGATTCTACAGTATAAGTACTATAAAAAAAGCATAATAATTAGTATTCAGTTAAAATAATGCATAAATTACAAATAATATAACTTATTACAAATGCTTGTTGTTTTTTTAACAAATATATGGTATAAATGTATTGTAATAACATTAGAAAAATAAAGAATAATCTGGATGAAGACTGCGGAAGAGTTTGCAAAGCAACACCGAAGGACGTAAGTAGCCACCATAGCCAAAGTGAGCTGCGATTATCTCAGGTAAAAGGACCGCAGTTGGACAGGACTCTGAAAAGCTTTAAGCACCGAAGGGGCAATTTCAATTTGAAAGAAACTCTCAGGTTAATAACAGAGCAAAAGGCGTTTATTCGCTTTTTGCTTTTTTTGTTGCCCGATTATATTGCATTTTAGGAGAGATTTGCAGATGTTGATTATTACTAACAATAGCATGATAAAGGAATATTATGAAAGCAGCTATGAGATTCTGTTTATAGATGGACAGTATCGAGAGGTATTGGTACAGGCTAGAGATAGGATCCATAATGGACATAAGCTCTTAACTCATCCTCTATCAGGAAGCATTAAGCCTGGTGAAACTCCCTATAAATCCCTGGTTATATCAAAGGAAGCTGGGAGAAGTCTCGATATTAATTCACTGGAGCTAATTGAGTCTGCTATTGCATCTCATGACAAATTTATGACTAAATGCAGGTATAGAGACAGCTCAGTGTATACAGAAAAGGTGCTGGAAGACTTTAAAGAGGTGGACTTTACATTATTACAAAGTGCATTAAATTAAAGGGGGTTTTTTTATGAAACTTGAATTAGGCTATATCCATATTGAAGATATTCAATTTGGAGCTGAGTCCAAGGTTGAGAACGGCATACTTTATGTAAATAAAGATGAGCTGATATCTCTTCTTATGGAGGATGAGAACCTTAAGTCTGTAAGCCTAGATATTGCAAGACCTGGGGAAAGCATCAGAATAGCTCCTGTAAAGGATGTTATCGAACCAAGAGTTAAGGTTTCTGGAAACGGAAATGTATTTCCAGGAATGATTTCTAAGGTTGAAACAGTGGGTTCCGGAAGAACTAATGTGTTAAAGGGATCTGCAGTGGTTACTACTGGAAAGATAGTTGGATTCCAGGAAGGGATCATAGATATGACAGGGGTAGGAGCAAAGTATACTCCATTCTCTAAATTAAACAACCTTGTTGTTGTATGTGAACCAATAGAAGGAATAAAACAGCATGCTCATGAAAAATCAGTAAGATTTGCAGGTCTTAAAACTGCTACATACCTGGGAGAACTTGCTAGAGAATTAGTGGCTGAAGAGGTAGAAACCTTTGAAACCTATAATTTAAAGGAAGGTATAGAAAAGCTTCCAAATCTTCCAAGAGTAGCTTATGTTCTTATGCTTCAAAGCCAGGGCTTACTTCATGATACCTATGTGTATGGCGTTGACATGAAGCAGTCATTAACTACAATATTAAATCCAACAGAAATAATGGATGGTGCAATATTAAGTGGTAACTGTGTATCAGCCTGTGATAAGAATACAACCTACCATCATTTAAACAATCCAGTGGTAGAAGAGCTATTTAAAAAGCATGGAAAAGAATTAAACTTTACCTGTGTTATTATCACCAATGAAAACGTGTACCTGGCAGATAAAGAGCGTTCCTCTGATTGGACTGCAAAGCTAGCAGAGCTCCTAGGAGTAGATGGAGTTATCATATCTCAAGAAGGCTTTGGAAACCCAGATACAGACCTTATCATGAACTGTAAGAAGATATCCGCAAAGGGAATAAAGACTGTTATTATCACTGATGAGTATGCAGGAAGAGATGGAGCTTCTCAATCCTTAGCTGATGCTGATGCCAGTGCTGATGCAGTGGTAACCGGTGGTAATGCTAATCAGGTTATAGAGCTTGGACCTATGGATAGAGTAATAGGACATATAGAGATAGCAGACATAATAGCAGGAGGCTTCGATGGCAGCTTACATGCCGATGGTTCCATTACTGCTGAGCTTCAGGTAATCACTGGAGCAACTAATGAGCTTGGCTTTAATAAGCTGAGTGCGAGATAGGAGGTAGATGTAGATGTCAAAGCTTAGAGTAGTTCAATATATAAATCAATTCTTTGCCAACATCGGCGGAGAAGAAAAAGCAGACTACCAGCCAGAGCTTAGAGAAGGGATTGTTGGTCCTGGTCTTGCTTTCAAAGCTGCTTTTGGAGAAGAAGCTGAAATAGTAGCAACAGTTATCTGTGGAGACTCATATTTTAATGAAAATCTTGAGACTGCAAAGAAGACTGTTCTAGATATGATAAAGAGTAAGAATCCTGATTTAGTTATCTGTGGACCTGCTTTTAATGCTGGTAGATATGGAGTTGCCTGTGGTACTGTAGCTTCAGCAGTAAAAGAAGAATTAGGTATTCCAGCAATAACAGGTATGTACAAAGAAAATCCTGGTGCTGATATGTTTAAAACCAAGGTTCATGTGGTTTCAACAAAAGACAGTGCTGCAGGAATGAGAGCAGCGGTTAAGGTTATGGTTCCTTTAGGCTTAAAGCTAGCTAGAGGAGAAAAGATAGGTGCTTCCATAGAGGAAGGATATTTACCTAATGGAATAAGAGTTAACTTCTTTGAAGAAAAAAGAGGGGCTGAAAGAGCTGTTGATATGCTTATAAAAAAATTAAGCGGTAAAGAATTTACAACAGAATTCCCAATGCCTGATTTTGATAGAGTAGCTCCAAACCCAGCAGTTAAGGACATGAGTAAGGCTAAAATTGCTCTTGTTACCTCTGGTGGTATAGTTCCAAAGGGAAACCCAGATCATATAGAATCCTCCAGTGCTTCTAAGTTTGGTAAATACGATATTGAAGGAGTAATGGATTTAACAGCTGATACTCATGAAACTGCTCATGGTGGATACGATCCTGTATATGCTAATGGAGATTCAGATAGAGTACTTCCTGTAGATGTATTAAGAGAGTTTGAGAAGGAAGGAAAGATAGGAAGCCTTCATAGATATTTCTATACAACTGTTGGAAATGGTACAGCCGTTGCAAGCTCTAAAAAGTTCGCGGAGGAAATAGGTATACAGCTTCGTAATGACGGAGTGGATGCAGTTATACTAACCTCCACATGAGGAACCTGTACTCGTTGCGGTGCAACGATGGTTAAAGAAATAGAAAGAGCAGGTATACCTGTAGTTCATATCTGTACAGTAGTTCCAATATCCTTGACCGTTGGAGCCAATAGAATAGTTCCAGCTATAGCTATCCCTCATCCTCTTGGAAACCCAGCTCTTACCATGGAAGAGGAGAAGGAAATAAGAAGAAAAATGCTAACTAAAGCATTAGATGCTCTCTGTACTGAGGTTAATGACCAAACTGTATTTGAGTAGAATAAGGAGCATAGAAAAATGAGTAAAATTTATGATGTAATAATTATAGGCGCTGGCCCAGCGGGTCTATCTGCTGGACTTTACGCCGGAAGAGATAAGCTATCAACCCTCATTATCGAAAAGGCAAAGGATGGGGGGCAGATTGTTATAACTGCTGAAATAGAAAACTATCCAGGGTCAATATTAGAAGAATCCGGTCCTACTCTAATAAATAGGATGTCTGCTCAGGCTGCTAAATTCGGAGTAGAGAAGGTTATTGATACGGTAGTGGACATGGAACTAGAAGGCAAAATAAAAATTATTAGATGTAAGAAGGAAACCTATGAAGCAAAGACAGTGATAATTGCTGCAGGAGCTTCTCCAGTGCTTATAGGCTGCCCAGGAGAAAAAGAGCTAACAGGAAAGGGTGTATCCTACTGTGCCACCTGTGATGCTGCATTCTTTGAGGATTTCGAGGTTTATGTTGTGGGTGGAGGAGACTCTGCTGTTGAAGAAGCCATGTACCTCACTAAATTTGCAAGGAAGGTAACATTAATTCACAGAAGAAATGAGCTAAGAGCTGCTAAATCCATTCAGGAGAAGGCTTTTAGGAATCCTAAGATAAACTTTATGTGGGATACAGTAGTTAGAGAGCTCCATGGCGATGGAATACTTGAGTCCATGGTTGTAGAAAATGTTAAAACCGGTGAAAGAACTGAAATAGTAGCTGATGAAAATGACGGTACCTTTGGAGTATTTGTATTTATAGGCTTTAAGCCTGCATCAGAGGTCTTCCAGGGTAAGGTTAATATGCAGGATGGCTATATTATCACCGATGATAACATGAATACTAATATAAAGGGTGTCTTTGCTGCTGGTGATATAAGAGTTAAAAGTGTAAGACAAGTTATCACTGCAGCTGCCGATGGTGCCATTGCTGCAGTACAGGCAGGAAGATACATTGAAGATAATGATTATTCCTTTACAAATATTTTAGTAGGAGGATTACAAAATGATACTATGTGATAAAAATACCTTTGAGGCTGAAGTATTAAAGGCTGAAGGCTATGTTTTCGTTGACTATTTTGGAGATGGCTGCGTTCCTTGTGAAGCTTTAATGCCTCATGTAGAAGCCCTAGCTGAAAAATATGGCGATAAGTTAAAGTTCTGTAAGCTTAATACTACACAGGCAAGACGTCTTGCTATAAGCCAGAGGATATTAGGACTTCCTGTAATGGCTATATATAAGGATGGACAAAAAGTAGAGGAGCTAGTTAAGGATGAGGCTACTCCAGAAGCCATTGAAGAAATGATAAAAAAATATATCTAATATAATTATGCTAACCCTTTTTAAAGAGTTAAAATAGATAAGCCTAAGGGCTATAAATTACAGAAAGAAGGAGGAGAAGTAGATGTCAATATTAAAGGACAAGAAAGTTGTAATTATTGGCGACAGAGATGGTATTCCAGGACCCGCTATTACAGCCTGTGCTGAATCTGCAGGAGCTGAAGTTGTATTTTCCTCAACAGAATGCTTCGTCTGAACTGCCGCAGGTGCTATGGACCTTGAGAATCAGAAAAGAGTAAAGGATTTTGCAGAGCAATACGGAAAAGATAATTTAGTTGTATTGTTAGGTGCTGCAGAAGGTGAAGCAGCAGGTCTTGCTGCAGAAACCGTAACTCTTGGAGATCCTACATTTGCAGGCCCATTAGCAGGAGTCCAGTTAGGACTCAATGTATATCACATATGTGAGCCAGAGGTAAAGGATGAAATAGATCCTGATGTTTACGACGAGCAAGTGAGCATGATGGAAATGGTACTGGATGTTGATGATATAGTATCAGAAATGAATGCTATTAGAGAGCAGATATAAAAACTGAGAGAAAGGGGCAGAGGCTCCTTTCTCTATGTAAAATAGAATTATTTTATTTATAAATATTAATTCAAGAGAGGAAGAATAGAATGGGCGGTTATGCGGTAATCAAAGGTTCAGCTTATACATTAGCAGCTGCACCAGATATGGTAATTCATAATGGAACAACCCAAACTACTGAAAGGGTAGTAAACCCAGAGTCAGAGTACCTAAAGAAGCTTCCAGAGCATTTAAGAAGCTTTGAGGATGTGGTTAATTATATTCCCCATCAGGTATATATAGGAAACCTAACACCAGAAACCTTAAAAGAGACTCCATTTCCTTGGTATGATAAAAAAGCAGAAGGTGCTTCTCCTATGGGGAAATTTGGGGAGATAATAGCGCAGGATGAGTTTTTAGGACTTATTAGAATCTGTGATGTCTTTGATTTAGTTATATTAGAAAAAAACTTTGCTGAAGGGGTAAAGGCTAAGCTCGCTGCTAATGAATTAGTAGGAGCTCTTAAAGCATCTGTCCTGGATAAAAACACTGATGACATAGAAGCTATAAAAAAGCTAGTTGAAGAGGAGCACGCAGAATGCTTATATCATAACAATTAATTAGTTGGTGCTGTTAAAAGAGCTCATGAGGTAGATGTGAATCTCTCAGCTCATGTAATACTAGAAAATCTAGTAACCAAGGCCTCCAGTGTATTATCATTATTGAATCTTGTAAAGGTTACTGGTATAGATCCTTTAGAGGTTGACTATGTAATAGACTGCTGTGAAGAGGCATGTGGAGATATGAATCAAAGGGGTGGAGGGAACTTTGCCAAGGCCGCTGCTGAGACTGCTGGCTTCTTAAATGCCAACGGTTCAGACGTAAGAGGCTTCTGTGCAGGTCCAGCTCATGCACTTTTAAGTGCTGCTTCTCTAGTTAAGGCTGGTACCTTTAAGACTGTAGTTGTTACAGGGGGAGGATGTACTGCTAAATTAGGAATGAACGGTAAGGATCACGTTAAGAAGGGACTTCCTATATTAGAGGATGTTGTAGCAGGCTTTTCTGTTTTAATAACAGCCGACGATGGTGTAAGTCCTATAATCAGAAATGATATAACTGGAAGACATACTGTTGGAACTGGATCTTCTCCTCAGGCAGTTATAACCTCTCTAGTTACAGATCCATTAGATAGATCCAAGCTCAAAATAACAGATGTAGATAAATATGCTGTAGAAATGCAGAATCCTGATATTACAAAGCCTGCAGGAGCAGGAGATGTACCAGAAGCTAACTATAAGATGATAGCTGCCCTTGGAGTTAAGAGAGGGGAACTTGAAAGAAGTCAGCTAGCTGATTTTGTAAAGCATCATGGAATGGCAGGTTGGGCACCTACTCAAGGACACATACCTTCAGGAGTACCTTATCTTGGCTTTGCTAGAGAGGATATACTCTCTGGAAAAATAAGCAGAGTTATGATTATAGGAAAAGGAAGCTTATTCCTTGGAAGAATGACCAATCAGTTTGACGGAGTATCCTTCCTGATAGAAGCTAATGATGGAAAAGGACAAGACACTCAGAGCTTTGATGAAAATAAAGTGAAAAGCCTCATAGCTGAGTCTATGAGAAAATTTGCTGAAGGGTTGCTGTCTGAATAGAAGCTACCGGAAAGGAGGATAATATGTCAGACATAAAGATAAAAAAGCTTATAGCCGATACCTTTCTTGAAGTAGCAGATGCCCTTGAAACCGGTGAATTTGGTAAAAAGCCTGTAATAGGAGTAGCTGTTGAGGGAAGCGAGCATGGAATGAAGACTATTCATGAAGCTATCTCCTTAGCAGAGAAAAAAGGCTATAAGGCAATTGTTATAGAAGGAGAAGACGTTCATAAGAAAATGGAAGCTATGCTGGATAGAGGAGAAATAGCTGGTGCAGTGACCATGCATTATCCCTTCCCAATAGGTGTTTCTACCATCGGTAGAGTTGTAACTCCTGGCAGAGGGAGAGAGATGTATATCGCTGCTACCACAGGAACCTCTGATACGGACAGGACCATAGCAATGGTTAAAAATGCTATATACGGAATCATAGCAGCTAAAGCCTCTGGAATTCCTAACCCCACGGTAGGAATAGCCAATATAGATGGAGCAAGGCAGGCTGAAAAGGCACTGTTAAAGCTGAAGGAAAATGGCTATGATATATCCTTTGCCGATTCCGCAAGAGCTGATGGTGGACTGATGATGAGGGGAAATGACCTTCTGGCAGGGACCTCCGATATAATGGTTATGGATGCTCTCACAGGTAACCTCATGACTAAGATATTCTCTGCCTACACTACTGGTGGAAATTATGAATCCTTAGGCTGGGGCTATGGACCTGGCATAGGTATGGGCTATGATAAGATAATAATGATTATTTCCAGAGCCTCTGGAGCTCCGGTAATTGCAGGAGCGATAGAATATGCAGCGGAATTAGTGAAAAATAATTGCTTAAAGATAGCTGAAGAGGAGTTTAGTAAGGCTGAAAAGGCTGGTTTAAAGGATATCCTTGAAGGCTTAAAGAGCAGTAAAAAAGCTGAGCCTGTAGCTGAGGTGAAAGAACCTCCTAAGGAAGTGGTTACTGCTCAAATATCAGGAATCGAAGTTATGGACCTAGAAGATGCAGTAAGAGCATTGTGGAAGGAAAATATATATGCAGAAAGTGGAATGGGATGCACCGGTCCTATAATTAGAGTTAGTGAAGCTAATAATGATAGGGCAATGGGTATTTTATCAGCAGCAGGCTATATACAATAACAAATTGAAGCTACTATGCCTCAGGGTGTGGTAGCTTTAAGGAGTTTTTAAGGTTATTTAGGGATATTATATTACATATTTTACATTTTGGTGGATATTTATTTAATTATGTTATATAATGACATTGGGTTGTGATTATAATAACATATAGTTAAAATCATAATTTTAGTAAACTCATAAGTTACAGATATGGGGGTAGATGGGTGCTGGTGTGCCTTCTGGTCTTCAAAACCAGTTCGAGGAGTTAGGAGCTTCTTGGGTGGGTTCGATTCCCACATACTCCCGCCATTTTATCATAACGGAGGGTTCAATATGAATAAACAGGAACTTTTAAGAAAGCTTCCAAAGGTTGATGAGGTGCTGAAGGATCAGCGCTTATTTGTTTTTATGGGGGAAACTTCAAGAGAGGTTATTGTAGAAGCTATCAGAGAAACTATAAGCAGCCTAAGGATAAAACTATTAAATGAAGAAAATAATACATCTCATATAACGGATTATGATGATTTAATGGATAATATTATTGCTCTCCTGGCTGAAAAAAATCAGAAGAGCCTAAGAAGAACAATCAATGGCACAGGAGTGACTCTCCATACAAATTTAGGAAGAGCAAAGCTATCGAAGTCCGCCTGTGAAAGTGTCATGGATATAGCAAGCAGCTTTTCCACTCTAGAATATGATGTGAAAAAGGGAGCTAGAGGCTCAAGACATGATCACGTTGAAAAGCTTATCACAAAGATTACTGGAGCTGAAGCAGCCATGGTGGTTAATAATAATGCTGCAGCTACAATGCTCTGCCTTTCCTCCATGGCTTTTGAGAAGGAAGTAATCGTTTCAAGAGGGGAGCTTGTTGAAATAGGAGGCTCCTTCCGTATTCCTGAAATAATGGAACAGAGCGGTGCTATTCTCAGAGAAGTAGGCACCACAAATAAAACTAAGGCTCAGGATTACAAGAAAGAAGTAAATCATGAGTCTACTGGAGCATTACTCAAGGTTCATACAAGCAATTATAGAATAGTTGGCTTTACTGAAGAGGCTTCTCTAAAGGAGCTTGTGGCTTTAGGTAAGGAAGTAGATCTACCAGTTATTTATGATATGGGCAGTGGTCTCATGATAAATCTTGAAAAATACGGAGTAGAGGAGCCAACAGTTCTTGATGCATTGAAAACGGGGATAGATGTAATACTCTTTAGCGGTGACAAGCTTCTTGGGGGACCTCAAGGAGGAATAATAGCTGGTAAGAAAAAATACATAGATGCCATGAAAAAGCATCCTCTTGCAAGAATACTAAGGGTGGACAAGATGACCCTGGCAGCCATGGAGGCTACCTTTAGAGAATATCTTGATATGGAAAAGGCTGTAAAGGAAATACCTGTCCTTGAGATGCTTACTAGAACTACCGAGGAGCTTTATAATAATGGGTTGACAATGAAAGAAGCTATATTGGGAAAAACAGATTTTTATAATATAGCTATAGCTGAAGTGGAGGAAAGAGTTGGTGGTGGCTCTGCACCCACATCAGTGCTAAAAGGCTATGCTCTTGCAATAGACTCTGTATATATAGCTGCAGAAAAGCTAGAAAGAGCACTTAGGAGCTACAGAATACCCATTATTACAAGGATATATAGGGATAAAGTTTATATAGATATGAGGACCTTAATTGAGGATGAAAGATTAATAATAATAGAAGCTCTTAAGGAAATCAGTGAAAAATATAGTATGGAGAAGAAAAATGCGTAATGTTATAGTTGGAACTGCTGGACACGTAGATCATGGAAAGACCTGCCTCATAAAAGCCCTCACTGGTACAGATACGGACAGGCTTAAAGAAGAAAAGAAGCGAGGGATAACCATAGAGCTTGGCTTTGCCAATATGCCCAATGATAGAGCTTTGAATATAGGAATAATAGATGTTCCAGGCCACGAGAAGTTTGTAAAAAATATGCTAGCTGGTATTGGCGGCATTGATTTGGTCCTTTTGGTAGTAGCTGCTGATGAGGGGATTATGCCTCAGACTATAGAGCATTTTGAAATAATTAAGATGCTTGGGATAAGCAGGGGAATAGTGGTAATTACCAAGGTGGATGCCGTTGATGAGGAATGGCTGGAAATGGTGAGAGAGGATATAAAGAGCCATGTGGAAGGAACCTTTCTTGAGAGCTCTCCTATGGTAGAGGTGTCCTCCCATACAGGGAAAAATATTGAGAAGCTCAAAGGCTTAATCTGTGAGATGGTTTCCGTAGGAAGTGAAAGACGAGAGGATCCGTCCCTATTAAGAATACCTATAGATAGAGTTTTTACAGTGGATGGCTTTGGTACAGTAATAACAGGAACCTTGATAGAAGGAGCTATATCCGTTGGAGACGAGGTAGAGATTTATCCCGTCTGTAAGAGGGCTAAGGTGAGGAATGTACAGGTCCATGGAAATGTGGTGGAAACAGCCTATGCTGGTCAGCGTACAGCTGTTAACCTTACAGGGATAAAGAAGGAGGACTTAGAAAGAGGCTTTGTTATAGCTGCTAAGGGAAGTCTTGCCCCTACCATGATTCTTGATGTAAGACTGGATATGTTCTCTGATAGCAAAAGAAGTCTCATTAATGGCAGCAGGCTGCACCTGTACTACGGAGCCTCTGAGGTTTTATGTAAGGCTGTCCTTTTAGACAAGGACACATTAGAAAGCGGGGAATCAGGCTATGCTCAGCTCAGGCTGGAGGAAGATGCTGCCTTAAGAAAGGGAGATAGATTCATAGTGAGATTTTATTCCCCTTTAGAAACCATCGGCGGTGGAATAGTGCTGGATTCAAATCCACCAAAAAGAAAAAGGCTTAATGAAGAGGTTATTTCTGCTCTTTCCATTAAAGATAAGGGCTCAGCAGAGGAAGTCCTTGAACAAATACTCCTAGAGGAAAGCAAAATTTTAGCTCCTGTAGCAGCTTTATCAGCTCGCATGGCTATTACCATGGAGGAGGCTGAAGCAATATTAAATAAGCTTCTGCAAAAGGGAAGTGCCACTCTACTAGGAAAGAATTTAGTGGTCCATAAGGATTATTTTAATTATGCTTCAGATAAGGCTGTTGAGATATTAGATCAGTATCATAAGGAAAATCCAATATCTATGGG
>JAEXSY010000116.1 GCA_023440105.1 Bacillota bacterium | reverse complement strand
GGATACCCCTGTAGAATAGGTAACTACAAAATCATCTATATTCATGTTATCCTGCAGCACTATTCCTATTCCTGCAAGCCTCTGGCAATACTTATCCTCTTTAAGAAAGAAATCGTTAACAGCTTCGGCCATGGTAGTGAGTAAATCATTACTATAAAGAGGCTTATCCTCTAGCATAATATTGCTGATTTCATTAACAGTCATATCAAAAGCTCTTAAAAACACTCCATCCTTTTTAATATGAAAGACAGCGATTAGGCCATAGTTTCCTGAAAAGGCAATTTGTATTCGTTTTCTTCCTCCCGTGGAAGCAGCCTCACCTATCTCAGAAATAATCCCTTCCTCCAAAAGCTCGCTGATGAGGGTAGATATCGTGCTAACGCTTAATCCACTAGCCTCCGCTAGCTCAGTTCTGGATAATCCATTCCCTTCAGCTATACACTTAAGAACCAGCTGAAGATTCTTCTTTTTCATATCCTTGAGAGTTGTTTTTTTCATATATATATCACACTTCTTCTTTCAGTTTATATAATTATATAAAACTTATTTCGAACTCCGAAATAAGTTGTTATAAGCATACCATTTTTTGTAACGCCTCGTCAACATTATTTTCTAAATATTACATTAATTTATATTTTTTCATTATATTCCTGTATTTTTAATAATTTAATAAATTGATACCTCTCTTAAAAAGTGCTGCTAAAAAAAGCCCCCTCCATAAGCTGGAGAGGACGTATTCATCTGCTACTTATATTCATTTATAGGGGTTAAAAAGGCTCCCTGCTTTAATAAAATATTCCTTACTTCTTCTATAGAAATATCCTTTGCAGCCTTCTTTTCTTTAGCCGTTACAGCTGCAGCTACTCCAGCAGCATGTCCTAGTGCCATTGCTATAGGGCTTACCCTTAAAGAGCTTGCAGCCTCATGCTCTGCACTAACGCATCTACCAGTGGTAATAAGATTGTCCACCTGATTATTGACCATTATTCTATAAGGTATAGAATAATACGTGCCAGGCTTTAAGAACTTATCATCATTAGATGCGCCGTCTGGAGAATGGATATCAAAGGGATAGCCTCCCATAGCTATAGCATCAGGGAACATCACATTATCCATCATCTCATCAGCGGTAAGGGTATACACTCCCTTGATTCTTCTTGTTTCTCTTATACCAATTTGAGGTCCAGTGGATACAAGATAACATTCCTCAAAGCCAGGGATATATTTTCTAAGGAAGTCAACTGATTCTTTTACCTGCTTTCTTCCTTCTATTTCCCCTAAGGTGAGGTCGTAGCTATCTGTAGCATTGAGCTTAAGAATCCTTGTCATATTTAAAATAACCTCATTAGGATTGTTATTCTGGAAGAATAGCACCTTATCTCTCGGATAATTTAAATCTCCATTATTTTGTGCTTCCTTTAGCTTACTGTAAAAGCCTGATACAGAAAGCCTAGGTGTTTTCTGTATTGTCTCCCAATCCAATGCAAAAAATTCTTTAGGGTTATTCTTCATATATTCCTTAACCTTAGAAAGATCAACATTACCTATCCTTGCCTTCATGGTCATAGGCTGCGCTAAGCCGTCAAGCTTTCTTCCATACTCATAAGGAACTCCAGCCCTTACAGAAACATCTCCATCTCCTGTAGCATCTACAAAGACATCAGCTTCTATTTCCATAAAGCCAGACTTTGTCCACAGTTGTACCGACTTCAGCTTATTTTCCTCAACAGTACAACCCGTGAAGATGCTATGATAAAGCATTTCTCCGCCAGCCTCAATATGCTTATGTTCAATCACATACTTCATTGCCTCTGTATCAAAAGGTGTAAGAGATGAAGCATAGCCTATGGTATCGGTAATATGACCAGGACTTGCTCCCATTTCCTTAAGAGTTTCAATAAGCTCATCAGGAATACCCCTTACCACCTGCTTATCACCAGCATGAAAGGTCATCATAGGTCCAACCCCCGCAGCCGTAAGCATTCCACCTAGAAAACCGTATCTCTCCACTACTAAGGTAGAGGCTCCCGCTCTAGCTGAGGCTATTGCTGCTATACATCCTGAAACTCCTCCTCCAATAACTACAACATCATACTTCTTCTTTAACATGGTGACCACCTCCTATAGTTAATAGCCTTATTCTAACTTAAATATACTTTTTTGGAAAGGTTTTCTTCTCGCAAAGTTATTGTAATAGCAAAAAATTCCCAAAGCTCGAAAACAAGCTTTAGGAATTCATATGAATTATCTTACCTTAAGATGCAGTCAATATCTCACTCATAGCACCTAAAAGCTCTGGCTGTAGATCCATAGTATTGAGAACACCCATAAGTCTGTATATCTCATCAGCATCATTAACAAGCTTATACAGCCTGTCCTTCAATTCAAACTCAATTTGAGCATTATCTAAAAGCTTGAAGATTTCATGCTTGATATTATTCTCTGCCATAAGAACATTGCTAAGCTCTATGATTATGGTATCATCGGCATTCTTCTCAGGTATATCAATCACTAGAGTATTATCTGATAGCTTATATTCTGTTTTATAGTTTACTTCTTCATTATTAAGAGTAATTCTTGCACTATCGTAGTGTTTAATTCCAATGATTTTCACCTGATAGCTTCTGTTTTCTGGTATAAGCACAGCCTCTCCTCTGGAAGGATTTATTGTAAATACTGCATCCTCTCCCCACTTAAAGTCGAAGTCTGTTTCCACATATTTGCCATCCTGATAGGTCAATGTTTCTCCATCATCCTCATAGAGGGTAAAGCTTCCACTATCCCCAGCATATACTCTCAGCTCTATTTTCTCTGGATTAGAGGTATCATTTTCTATAGTTTCCTCAGCTGCCAGGGGGAGTATGGTTCCACACTTTGCAAGGACTGGTATAGTGTATAAATCTCTATATAGGTCTATGGTTCTATTGCCTTTATAGATCATACCAGTAAAAATATCTATAAAATTACCTTCAGGTAGCCAAGCCTTTGCTTTTCCTCTGCCAAGGCTTTTATCCACTGGAGAGGTTATCGGGCATACTATGAGGTTTTCTCCAAAATAATATTGGTTCTTTACTTCATAGGCATCATAAACCTCGCTATTATGATAATACATTGGCTGAACAAGAGGTCTTCCTTCTTCATAAAATCTCCTGTTCATGGTATATATAAAAGGTATAAGCTTATGCCTAAGCCTCAAAAAGCTCTTCATTATCCCTTCTGATACCCTATTATATCTCCAGGGCTCCTTGCTATTAAATACACTAGAGGAGCTGTGAAGCCTCATAATAGGAGAAAAGACTCCAAACTGCATCCACCTAGTTGCTAATTCATCATCCTTTATTCCCCCCATATGACCACCAATATCATGGCTCCACCAGCCATAGCCTACATTAGAGGCCGCGGAGGTGAAATAAGGCTGAAAATCTAAGGACTTCCAGCTTATGATTGTATCTCCAGAAAAGCCTATACCATACCTATGAGAGCCTATACCTGCGTATCTTGAAAAGGTTATAGGTCTCTTTCCATCCCTACTACTATCTAAATAATGATAATGATTAAGCATCCAGAGGGGGTCTAGCCCCTTAACCTTAGAGGTAGTTCCCTGCTGCCAGTCTATCCACCAGAAATCCACTCCTTGTCTTTCATTAGGGTGATGTACATGCTTGAAATATGCCTTTAAAAAGTCTTTATCGCTAATATTAAACTGGATTTCTTCTTCCTTTTTATAATCAACTCCCAGGTCCTTTGCCATTTCCTCGTACATCTCTTCATGAGGTCTTACCCCTTCTGCTGGGTGGACGTTTAAAGTAACCTTTAGGTTCTCTTTGTGGAGAGAAGCCATAAACTCCTCAGGATTTTGAAAGAGCTCTCTGTTCCAGGTATAACCTGTCCATCCACTTCCGTACTTGGGATCAATATCCACCAGGTGCCAGTCCATATCTATAACCGCTACTGATAACGGGATACCTTCTTTTTTGAATCTGTCCATAAGGCTTAAATATTCCTTATCAGTATATCTATAAAATCTGCTCCACCAGTTCCCCAAGGCATACCTTGGCAGCATAGAAGGTCTTCCACAGAGCTTGAAGAAATCCTGAAGACAATCTAGATAGCTTCTTCCATAGCCTAAAAAGTAAGTATCTACTATATTTTCTCTCCTTGGCTCCACCCAACCATCCTCATTGATAATTAGAGACTTGCTATCATCGATAATGCTGAAGCCTTCCCTGGAAATGAGACCTCTATCTAGAGGAATTTCTCCATCAGCATTATCTAGGGTCCTTGCAGTACCCTTCAGGTCATTAATTTCCTGAGAATAATACCATACACTGGGGAAGATACCTAAATTACCATAAACCTTTATCTTAAGACCTTCCTTGGAAAATTCTTTTTTGTTGTAAATAAGGTGCATAGCCTCAGTTATAATTTCTAAATTATCTTCCTGGTCAATAACCTCAAAGGAAGGGACAGGAAAGCTTCTATTTATCACTGATTGAGTACTTCTATCCTCAAAGATACCCTCTTCACTGTACTCCATCCTTATCATTCTATCTGTAAGCACTGAAAATCTATATTTATCCCCCTGAACTATCCCTTCCTCATGGCACCTTGGGTTCGAAAAAAGCTTCAATAACTCGTCCATATAATCACCTCATTAAATAATGTCATTTATTACCCCTTTACCGCAGAGGATGCGATTCCTGCTATAAACTGTTTCTGGAATATAATATATACTATAATAATAGGAAGTATAGATACAGCCGTTGCTGCGAATAACGAACCATGGTCTGTAGTATACTGTCCGCTGAACATCCTAAGGCCGACAGACAAAAGCTGTTTATCTCTATCGGTTATCACAAGGTAAGGCCATAAAAAATCCTCCCAGGACCATAAAAATTGAAATATGGCAATACTGGATATTCCATTTTTACACATGGGAAATACTATTCTGTGAAAAATAAAGAACTCATTAGCACCATCTATTCTAGCTGCTTCTATAATCTCATCAGGGATGCTCTCCATCTGCTGTCTCATCATGAATATTCCAAAACCACTGAATATACCAGGTACTATTATAGCCAGATAGCTATCTATCCAACCAAAGGTCTCAATCATAGTGTACTTTGGAATTATCGTTACGGCCCAGGGAATCATCATGGTAGACATTATAAAGGCAAACAAAAGATTCCTTCCTCTAAACCTATATTTGCTCAAAACAAAACCGCCTATTGTACTGGTATACAC
>JAEXSY010000008.1 GCA_023440105.1 Bacillota bacterium | reverse complement strand
GCTCCTATACAAGTCCAATATGCTCGATATTATTTTAGATACCATAAAGGAAAAAGTGGGATTTACTGCTACACTTCCTAACCAGGATGCCTATAGTAAAGCCTTTTTTTCCTACGGTCTTTATGGATGGATCAGCGAATGGATTCATAGAGGCATGCAAGAATCGCCATATACATTAAATCAAATGATAAAACAAAGTACACAAATCATTGCCAACGTAATGAATGAATTATTTTCTTTAGAATAATCAGCTTCAGCTAATAACCGTTTTCTATTTTAGGAGTAATCATTAGTTTACGGGTAAAGATACATATTTTAAATTGGAGAATAGTAAAACCCTCCTGACCGTTATGGCCGGGAGGGTTTGTTTTAGCATTGATTAACTGGAATTTTTTATTTTTGAAATATCAGATCAGCACTCAGGATTTTTCCACTCGGTCTTATCTTTACCGGAAAGTATCCTGTATATCGAAATACCATTGCAGCATACTTTTCGATGATTTATTTATGTCCTTCTGTCTCGGAGTTTAGTATAGGATTGTTTTTATAATCCAGACGTTCGAATTTTGTTTCCATCACTAATCCTCCTTATCAAGCTGGCTGCATTTCACGATTGCAATGCGTGATTTTTATCTGTAAGCAGGAGCACCTTTTCCGCCCGGTAGAATACCAAACAGATGCATCACCGATTCCGGATTTCTTCAAAGTACTTTCCCTTGATGAACGAAACTCGAAAAAGCCCAGAAATATAGCCTTTTTCTGCTGTTTAGTTCTTAATCCGTGACATTAATACTACCACCTCAGCATGCGGCGTATTCGGAAACATATCCTTCAATATAGTCTTCTCCACCCTATATCCCTTCTCTATAAGATATTTCAAATCAATAACTAGAGTTTTAGGATTACAGGAAACGTATATTATTTCCTTAGCATCGAATTCTACTACATATTCTAGAGCCTTAGGATGCACTCCGCTTCTAGGTGGGTCCAGGATGATTACATCTGGTTTTTTGTCTATGGTTTTGATTACCTTGGTGACATCTCCAGCTATGAAGTGGCAGTTATCAAGACCGTTGAACTTTGCATTTTCGTTGGCAGCCATAGCTGCGTCTTCTATAAGCTCTATTCCTATGACTTCCTTAGCTGTAGGAGCTGTTATCTGACCTATGGTTCCGGTACCGCAGTATAGATCAAAGACTGTGAGGTCCTCAGAGGAACCTAGGAAGTCTCTCACGATAGAATACAGCTTTTCTGCTCCCGCTGAGTTAGTTTGAAAGAAGGAAAAGGGAGAAATCTTGAAGGTTAAGCCTAGAAGCTTTTCTGTGATATAGCCCTTTCCTTGAAGTATATTTACCTTTTCCGGAACTATGGCATCAGAGAAGGAATTGTTTTCTGTATGTATTACCGTTGACAGCTTTCCTGAAAGCTCTAAGTTATTTAGAATGGCCAAATAATCGCTTAAATCAAAGGAAATCTGAGTTGTGGTAACTAGGTTTACCATGATTTCTTCGGTAAAGTATCCTTTCCTTATCACTAGATTCCTAAGGAAGCCTTCTCTCCTCATGATATGGTAGTGAGGAAGCCCTGTCTTTCTGAAGTAAAGCAGGGTTGCTTCTAGTATTTTTCTGAAGTCCTCGTCTACTATGAGGCAGTGGGGTACAGAAAGAATAGAAAAGCTCTGCCCCTTAACGTGCATGCCAAGGTTCAGCTCTCCGCCCTTCTCCATATCACCGAAGGTAAATTCCATCTTGTTTCTATAGGCCCACTGAGAAGGACTTCCTTCTATCCCGAGATAGTCGCCCATAGAAATCTCAGACTTTTCAAAGAGCTTTTTGATCTGCATCTCCTTAAACTCCAGCTGCTTATCATAAGGAACCTGCTGGCTGATGCAGCCACCACATAAGTCATAGTGAGGGCAGGGTGGATCTATCTCATAGGAAGGATTTTCTAAAAGCTCTAAGTATCTTACCTCTCCAATCCCCTTTTTATACTTGGAAAGTCTGCCCTTAACTACCTCTCCTGGGAAAGCATTTTTTATATTAAATTGTTGTCCTTCTATTTCTGCAATTCCTATCGATGGGAACTCCATATCCGTGATTTTTAACTGAACTTCTGACCCCTTTTTCATCTACTTCTCCTTTGTAATTTACTCTTTAATCTTCTTTTCTAAGCTGAAGATAGAATAGCTTCTGACCTATGGTTGCTTTAAGCTTTGTCTTTGCACAGATAGGTGCATAAAGTAGCGACATTATTATAAAGGCTATAAGATATATAATAATATCACTACCAGCCTTTACCCTCCAGCCTGCTGCCTTTAATAACAGCTTAAATAAAAAAATCCCTATAAAGGTTAGGGCACTGATAGCTGTCACATCAGCAAAATTTGCTATAATTAATTGTATAAAGCCTGTGTCCTCTTCACTATTTTTATTATCTTCTTCATTCTTTAATATAGAGCTATCATCAACTAGTGCTTCTCTTTCTACTATAGTTTCTTCTGTTTTCTTTGATTCTTCCGATTCATTTATAGAGTTTTCAAAATCCTTATCCATTGCTACCTCCTTGTTATCCTCTGCTAATAACTATACTATATTTCTTATGTATAGTAAATAAGGAGACAAGTGTCACTTGTCTCCTTTAGCTTAACCCTAGAATTCAGGAACTATACTTCCTCATCCACGTTTCAACCGCTTATCTGACTTTGTTGCTAGATATGTGCCAGCACTTTGAAAAATCTGAACCAGAACAATCAGTAAAATAACAGCTATGATCATTACAAGATATTTATAGCGGTAATATCCATAGTTGATTGCAATTTTTCCCAGTCCTCCTCCGCCAATGATACCGCTCATAGCAGAATAGCCAAGAATCGTTGTAATAGCAATAGTTCCATTAGAAATCAGTGAAGGAACACTTTCTGGAATCATTACCTTCATGATGATCTGAAAAGGAGAGGCTCCCATACTTTGCGCTGCTTCTATAATATTTGGGTTAACCTCTCGTATGCTGCTTTCTACAAGCCTTGCCACAAAAGGAAAAGCTGCGATTACAAGAGGAACAATAGAAGCTGTTGTTCCCACAGTTGTACCAACTACCAATCTCGTAAGAGGAAAAACCATAATCATAAGAATAAGAAAAGGTACTGATCTCAGCAGATTGATGACAATATTGAGCACCCTCATCAAACCTTTAGGAAGCCGTAAAACCCCTTTCTCTTCACCGGCCACAAGCAGTACCCCTAGAGGTAGACCGATGATAATTGCAAAGGTGGTTGCAAGTACAGTAACATATATCGTTTCCCACAGAGCAACGGGAAATTCATTTTTAAGTATCCAGATTGCCTCCTCAATGGCCTCTGAAGAAAAGATTTTATCAAACATTAGCTGTCACCTCCTCCACGATTATATCAGCAATTCCCTGTAAATAGTCCACGACCCGTTTAACCTCTTCATCATCTCCAGGGATACCGAGGAGCATATTACCATAGACCTTCTCTCCTATACTTCTTGTGGAAGCGGATAAAATATTTGCAGCAACGTTCAGCTCAATGGCCATTTTAGCAATAAGAGGTGTTCTAGTAGCAAGTGCTCCATTGAATACCACTCTAATACGATTCTCTCCTGAGATATCTGTTAATATTTCACTAGCACCGTCTGGGAAAACAAGGCGCTTTGCAGCCAATGACTTTGGACTTGCAAACACAGAACTTACCGCTCCTTCCTCCACTACAGCTCCATCATCAAGAATAGCAACACGATTGCATATTTCTTCTACAACACTCATCTGGTGAGTAATTATTACAACAGTGATACCTAGTTTTTGATTAATATTTCGTATTAATTCCAGGATAGAATGGGTTGTCTTAGGATCAAGAGCACTGGTAGCCTCATCACAAAGGAGTACCCTAGGGTTAGTAGCCAGTGCTCTTGCAATGGCAATACGCTGCTGCTGTCCTCCAGATAGCTGTGCTGGGTAAGAATTTGCCTTATCAGGTAATCCTACTATTTCCAGGAGCTCCATTGCCCTTTTCTTTGCATCCTCCTTCTTTACACCAGCCAGCTCCAGAGGAAAACAAATATTTTTAAGACATGTACGCTGCATAAGAAGATTAAAGCCCTGAAATATCATGGTGACATTTCTCCTCACCTTCCTAAGCTCTGATTCTGACAGACTTCCAATATCCCTTCCATCTATAGCTACAGTCCCCTCTGTAGGTCGTTCCAGCATATTTATGCATCGAACCAGGGTGCTTTTTCCAGCACCACTCATACCGATGATGCCGTAAATATCACCCTTCTCTATGGTCAGATTCACATTTTTAAGTGCTTCCACTGTTCCATCAGCACCTTGAAAGGATTTGGACAGATTTTTAATTTCAATCATAAGGAACCTCCAAACAGTATAATGTGCCTGTTACCTTATGGTATCGGGCACATTAACATTAGTTATTTTTTAATTGCATCAAGGCTTGTCTGTTTTCCCCCGTAGATTCCAAGTGGCTCTACATGGATAGAAGCTACTGAGACGATATGGGTACCATTTTCATTATTGAAATCATCTAGATAAGGGGTATGTTGGAAGTAGTTTGCATCAACCTCACCACTATCCACTACATTGTTAGGCTGAACATAATCGGTGTACTCAATAATATTAAGGGTAATGTCTTTTTCAGCAAGAATCTCCTTTGCAATCTTAAGGATTTCTGCATGTGGTGTAGGAGATGCTGCAACGGAAATAGTAGTCCCTGCAAGATCCTTGTAGTTCACAGAAGCATCAAATCCATCTCCAGGATTTGTCACAACGCTAACCACTGCACCCTCATATTTATTAGCAATATATTCAGCTACCTTCTTGCTTTCTAGAGCAGCAGTTAATGCCTTTATTTTATCAGTACCTTCATTACCCTCCTTAACAGCAAGGATGTTGCTGTAGGCTGAGGAGGAACCTTCAATAGCTAAGGAATCCTTAACAGGGTTAATTCCAGCTTCTATGGCGTAGTTGGAATTGATAACTGCATAATCTACATCCTTAAGTACATTAGGAAGCTGTGCTGCCTCGACTTCCTTAAATTCTATATTATAAGGGTTCTCATCAATGTCTTTAATCGTAGCTGTAATTCCTACTCCCTCTTTTAAAGTTATATAATCTTGCTCTTCTAAAAGTAAAAGTGCACGAGCCTCATTTGTAGTATCATTAGGTACAGCTATAGTAATAGCTTCATCTTTAGAGCAGGCTGACAAGGGTAATGCTACTGCAAGGGATATTGCTGCGGTAAGTATAATATTTCTTATTTTTTTCATTATTATCAATCTCCTTCTGCTTATAAATTTGATTATAGCTTTTATTACTGTTCCTTAATGACACATTCGTCTATTAGTAATATTTGTTTTAGCAATGATATGAGCCATCATACATAACAAACTCCTTTCAAAATAAAAAGCCGAAGAATAAACTTCGGCTTTAAGGCTTCAAATTTATTCTTATCTATCAGCAAAATGCTGTAGGAATTGGCACCGATGTATTCACATACCGGTTGCCGGGCTTCATAGGGCCAGTCCCTCCACCTCTCTTGATAAGATTATTAATTATTTTTTTGTATAAATAAATTATAATAAGTTACAGAAAAAATTACAATACTAAAAAGAATGTTTTTTAACAAAATATTAATTTAGACTCTTTTTTACTAACATAACAATAACATTCCCCTGTGAAATTGTTTACTTTGTTAATCTATCAATTAGTCTATAAATAAATCGTTAATAATAATTGTAATTAATTTGCACTTCACCCTTATTATATCTTAATATTATATTTATTCATTATCAATGGTATAATCATTATAGTCAAGCCAAAAGGAGAATAATAAATGTTACAACTATCTTTTTTATGCATTATGGGTTTTATAGCAGCTTTCATTGATGCCATTGCTGGAGGCGGAGGCCTAATTACAGTTCCAGCATATCTTATAGCTGGTTTTCCCCCTCATTTAGCTTTAGGTACAAATAAATTTGCTTCAACAACCGGCTCATTCACCAGCTCCTATAAGTTTATAAAAGCAGGTAAGGTAAATTTTGAATTCTTAAAGCTGGTATTGCCTCTGGTCTTTATCGGTGCTGTGCTGGGAGTAAAAACTGTATTATTAATTGACCAAAGCTTTTTATACCCCATAGTGATGCTATTAATACTAGCGGTAGGCTTTTACACTATATTTTCTAAAGACATAGGCATATCTCACAATTATAAAGGATTAACAAAAAAGACATTATTTGCAGGACTTATCTTAGGTTTTTCTCTGGGCTTCTACGACGGTTTCTTCGGCCCTGGGACAGGGTCCTTTATTATATTCGGGCTTATCTATATATTTAAGCTGGATTTTGTCCATGCTAGCGGCAATGCCAAGGTCATGAACTTTGTTAGCAATCTAGCATCGCTAATAACCTTTGCTATAAGTGGTAAAATAAATTACAAATTTGGAATTATCATAGGAATTTTTATGATTATTGGTGCACAGCTGGGTGCTAGAGCAGCTTTAAATAAGGGAGCTAAGCTTATAAAGCCTATATTTATTGTTATGTCTTTAGGGGTTGCTATAAAAATGCTATTCAATTTGTTATAAAAAATATAGCGTAGTACAAGCTCCTCTGGAGCCTGGACCACGCTTTTAATTATAATACCTTTTTAAGCTCTTCAGCCTTATACTCTTTAATAAGCTGTTCATTAGCCTCATTTATCATAATTACCTTAGCACCGCCATCTAAAACTTTTAAAACCCTTCCCTTTTGCTTGGTACCGATAATATTTACAGGACTATTCTTTTTGATATCCTTTACATTAACACTGCTACAATACTGACACCCTTCTTCATTCTTAAAAACTCTCTTACAATCTAAGCAATAAAATAATCTGTGCATTACCCTTAACCTCCCAAAATTTGAATGTAACCATAATTATATATATACTACAAACCTTGTTTAATTCCTTCTATTTCTTTTATATATTCTGAATTAATAAAATATTTATAATACATCAAAAATTACTCCAGGAAAATTTTCTCATAAACTCCTTGTAATTTTGGACAAGTGATGATAGTATAAAAATAACATATAAAAGAATGTTGTATCTTTTTTATTATGTGCAAGCGTTTGCACTACAATGGCAAGAGAGGTGTAAAATTATATGAAAAACTACATTACACATCATGACTGGAATATCATCGAGGAAGGCTTCCACCCTAAGGAAAATAGACTTTACGAAAGCTTAACCAGCCTAGGCAATGGAAATATGGGAGGAAGAGGAAACTTTGAAGAAGACTACAGCGGCGACTATCTTCAAGGCACCTATGTAGCTGGCGTATACTACCCTGACAAAACAAGAGTTGGCTGGTGGAAGAATGGCTATCCTGAATACTTTGCAAAGGTTCCCAACTCCACAAATTTTATTGGCATATCTATAAAAGTTGATGATACTACTTTAGATCTAGCTAAGGCTAAAGAAATCAAAGAATTTAAACGTATACTTAATATGCAGGAAGGCTACTTATTGAGAAGTTTCATATACGTTGATCGTGAGGACAAGGAAATAAAGGTTGAAGCAATGAGATTTATAAGCATGGCTTATAAAGAGATTGCAGCAATACGATATAAGGTAACTCCTTTATATTTTAATGGAACCGTTACCGTTACCCCCTACTTAGATGGCTTAGTTAAAAATGAAGATTCCAATTACAATGAATATTTCTGGAATGAAATTAGCAAGAATGCAACGGAAGAAGCACTAGATTTAACTATGGAAACTAAAAAGACTGCCTTTAGAGTTTCCTGGGCATCAAGCTATACTGCATTGATTAATGATACCCCTATAACCCTGCAGCCTGAGCCTTATATCAATGAGAAATACGTTTCCTCTACCTTTAAGGTAGATTTAAATCAAAATGATACCTTAACTATTCATAAGTTTGTTTCAGTAGTCAGCAACAGGTACTTCGATAATTCCATACTATTAAACAAGGCCTATGATTTCTTAAGAGATGCGTCAAGTCGAGGCTTTGATCATTTATTTAATGACCATAAGGCTGCCTGGACTGAGCTTTGGAAGCACAGCGACATAGTAATAAAGGGGGATACTGCAGCTCAGCAGGCTATCCGCTTTAACATCTTCCAATTAAACCAAACCTATACCGGCGAAGATCCTAGACTTAATATTGGTCCTAAGGGCTTTACTGGTGAAAAATATGGCGGAAGCACCTATTGGGATACAGAAGCTTACTGCGTGCCCTTCTACTTAAGCACCGCTGAGGAGAGTATTTCCAAACAGCTACTGATTTATAGACATAATCAACTGGATAAAGCAAAAGAAAACGCTGAAAAACTTGGACTAAAGGGTGCTCTTTATCCTATGGTGACCATGAACGGTGAAGAATGCCACAATGAATGGGAAATCACCTTTGAAGAGATTCATAGAAACGGAGCCATAGCTTATGCTATTTATAACTATGTAAGATACACCCAGGATGAAAACCACCTAGCAGAATATGGCTTTGAGGTTCTGGCTGAAATAAGCAGGTTCTGGGCCTCTAGAGCAACCTATAATCCTCTTAAAGACAAATATATGATTCTTGGGGTTACAGGACCTAATGAGTATGAGAACAATGTTAATAATAACTGGTACACTAACAGAATTGCCAGCTGGTGCCTTAAGTATACTGAGGAGGTTTACTATTTATTGAAAGACAAATATTTTGCTGATTTCACAAGACTTACAAGCAGTCTACATCTATCTGAGGATGAGGTGGATAGCTGGAGTGATATAGTTAAAAAAATGTATTATCCAGTTATTGAGGAATTAGGTGTATTTGAGCAGCAGGATGGATATATGGACAAAGAACAGAAGCTGGTGAAGGATTTAGAGCCCTCTGATCTCCCACTAAATCAAAATTGGTCCTGGGATAAAATACTCCGATCCTGTTTTATAAAGCAGGCAGATGTACTTCAGGGACTGTTCTTCTTAGGTGATGAATATGACTTAGAGACTAAAAAGAGGAATTTTGACTTCTATGAGCCTAGAACAGTCCACGAATCCTCCCTATCCCCATGTATATACTCAATAATCGCAGGAGAAATAGGCTATCACGATAAAGCCTATGAGCTATACCTTAGAACTGCAAGATTAGACTTAGACAACTATAATAATGACACCGATGATGGACTTCATATCACAAGCATGGCCGGAACCTGGATGTCAATAGTTTATGGCTTTGGAGGCATGAAGCTTAAAGGAAGCGAGCTTTCCTTCTCTCCCTTCATACCAAAAACCTGGGAGGAATATTCCTTTAATATAATGTTCAGAAATCGTCTTTTAAAGGTTTCCGTAAATAAAGAAGCAGTTAAGCTTCAACTCATACAGGGAGAAGACATAAGCTTATATGTTTATGCTGAAAATATAAATCTACAAAAAAATAAACCGCTGGAGCTAGCGATAAAAGGATAATTGAGAGGAGATTTAATATGAACAAACAACTTCCAAATACCGCTTATTTTTCTATGGAATATGGATTAGATACCAGTGTAAAAACCTATGCAGGTGGACTTGGTATCCTGGCAGGAGATTATATGAAGGGGGCAAAGGATTTTGACTATCCTATTATAGGTATAGGCCTTAAGTGGAAGCAAGGCTATACAGACCAAAGGATTGGTAAAGATGGAAGACCTTATGACAGCTACCACAATAATCTATATGATTGCCTTGAGGATACTGGAGTTACCGTAAAGATAAAAATAAGAGAACGAGATGTTCTTGTTAAAGTATGGAAGGTTACTAAATTCAATGTTGATTCCCTTTATCTACTAGATACAGATCTTCCCGAAAATGAAGATGCTTGGATTACAGGCCAGCTTTATGGCTGGTTTGGCGAAGAGAGAATAGCTCAGGAAATGGTACTTGGTATAGGTGGAGTAAGAGCCCTGAGAGCCTTAGGTCATGAGGTTAGTGTTTATCACTTCAATGAAGGACATGCTGTCTTTGCTGCCCTAGAGCTGATTAAAGAAAAAATGGATAAGGGCCTTAGCTTCCTTCAAGCAAAATGCGAGACTATAGATGAAGTAGTCTTTACCACACATACTCCTGTTATTCAGGGTAATGAATCTCACCCTCTTCAAAGGCTTATGTATATGGGTGCTAATAATGGCTTAACCTACGAGCAGCTGGTAGAGATTGGAGGCGCACCTTTTAATATGACCGTTGCTGCCTTAAGGCTTTCAAGAATTTCAAATGCTGTTGCACGTCTTCACGGAGAAACTGCTAGAGATATGTGGAAGGACGTGGATAATGCTTCAGAAATAATATCTATAACCAATGCAATCCACCTTCCTACTTGGGTAGATGACAATATGATAAAAGCTGCAGAGAACCAAGGAGATTTATGGGAAGCACATATGGCTAATAAGCTTAGTCTGATTGATTTCGTAAAAGAAAGAACCGGAGTTACCTTATCCGCTGATAAGCTTATAATTGGATTTTCTAGAAGGGCAGTTCCTTACAAGAGAAGCAATCTCATATTTACAAACAGCGAGATCATAGAACCTCTTCTTAAAGAAGGAAAATTACAGATAGTGTTTTCAGGCAAGGCTCATCCTTTAGATGATACAGGAAAAGCAATAGTGTCAAATATAGTAGAGATGACCAAGAAATATCCAAACTCTGTGGTATTCTTAGAAAACTATGATATGACCATTGGAAGAATGCTAACAAGAGGCTCAGATATCTGGCTCAATAATCCTAGAAGACCACAGGAAGCTAGCGGCACCTCTGGTATGAAGGCTGCAATGAATGGTGTTCTTAATCTCTCCATTTTAGATGGCTGGTGGCCAGAAGCCTGCAATCACGGCGTAAACGGCTGGCAGTTTGGAGATGGAAAGGCAATAAGTGATTTTGATACCCTAGAAGAGCTTGACAACCATGATTTAGAAGGACTATATAACGTTCTTCTTAAAGAGGTTATACCCACCTACTATGATAATAATGAAAAATGGGTTGAAATGATGAAGAACTCAATTCTCTCAACAAAAGATTACTTCAATGTCAAGAGAATGCTTGATGAATATTTCAATCTAATGTATATAAAATAAATTTAACTTTTTAATTACAAAGGACATAGCTTCTCATAGCTATGTCCTTTGTAATTTAGAATTTAAAATGTAAAATGAAAACCACTAATTTCAAATTAATCCTAAATCATCTTCTTACTATTTCAGTATCTACAAT
>JAEXSY010000060.1 GCA_023440105.1 Bacillota bacterium | reverse complement strand
CTCCTGTAGTACTGTAAGGATCATCTATTGGTCTTATGGCTCCGGTATTTTTAATAGAGACCCCTTGAAGGTTTTCTCGTAAGGTTTTCCCAGTAGCTGTAATCACCTGAAGGTTTAGCAAATCTTTCTTTGCAAGCTCTCCAAGGACACCTTGAACTCCACCGCCATTATTCAAATCATGCATATGAGTATCTCCTGCTGGTGCCAGGTGACACAGATTTGGAACCTTACTGCTAATTTCATTAAATATTTCTAAATTTAAATCCACCTTAGCCTCATGAGCAATGGCTAATAAATGGAGAACGCTGTTAGAAGAGCAGCCTAAAGCCATGTCACAGGCTAGAGCATTTTTGATAGATTCTTCACTTATTATATCTCTAGCTCTTATATTCTTTTCTAGAAGGTTCATAACTGCCATGCCAGCTTTTTTTGCCAGCTGTATTCTCTTGTGGTCCACTGCTGGTATTGTTCCATTTCCCGGGAGAGCAATACCCACAGCTTCACAGAGGCAGTTCATGCTGTTTGCTGTATACATACCAGAGCAGGAGCCACAGCCAGGGCATACGCTCTGCTCATATTCCTCTAAGCCTTCATCATCTATAAGCCCAGCCTTTCTCGCTCCTACGGCTTCAAACATTTTAGATAAGCTTACCTCTTTATTATCTACCAGTCCTGACATCATAGGACCTCCAGAGCAAACTACTGTAGGAAGATTCAGCCTTAAGGCTCCCATAACCATTCCTGGCACTATTTTGTCACAGTTAGGAACTAAAACTAACGCATCAAAACAGTGAGCCATGGCCATGGTCTCAACGCTGTCAGCAATAAGCTCACGGCTTGCAAGACTGTATTTCATTCCCTCATGGCCCATAGCAATACCATCGCATACTCCTATAGAAGGAACCATAATTGGAGTTCCTCCCGCCATTCTTACCCCAGCCTTTACCGCTTCAGTAATTTTGTCTAAGTGCATGTGGCCTGGTACTATATCACTATAAGCAGATACTACTCCTACAAGAGGTCTATCCAGCTCCTCCTTAGTATATCCCATTGCATAAAAAAGACTTCTCATGGGAGCCTTCTCCACTCCCTTAGTTACTTTGCAGCTTCTTAATTCCATAAATTTATCCCACCTTAAAAATATGAATAGAGCGCCTATATTGTCTTATAGGACGCCCTGGATTTTATGAATTATTGTATCCTTACTTACCTGATAGCCAGCTCATCATTTTTCTAAGCTCACTTCCAACCTTTACTAAAAGATGTTCTCTTTCCTTCTGTCGTGTAGCAAGGAATCTAGCTTTTCCGCCAGCTTTAAATTCCTGAATGAAGCTAGATGCAAAGGTGCCATCCTGAATATCTGATAGAACCTCCTTCATAGCCTTTCTAGTATCCTCTGTTATAATCTTTCTTCCCGTAACATAATCTCCGTATTCAGCAGTATTAGATACAGAGTATCTCATCATTTCGAAGCCACCGCTATTAATTAAATCAACAATGAGCTTCATTTCATGGATGCATTCAAAATAAGCCATTTCTGGTTCATAGCCAGCTTCAACCAGGGTATCAAAGCCAGCCTTCATAAGCTCTGTAACTCCACCGCATAGAACAGCCTGCTCACCAAAGAGATCCGTTTCTGTCTCTTCTTTAAAGGTGGTTTCTAATATACCAGCACGACCTGCTCCTATACCAGAAGCATAAGCTAGAGCATAATCCTTAGCCTTTCCAGAGTAATCCTGGAATACAGCAATAAGGCTTGGCACTCCTTTGCCTTCCTGGTATTGACTTCTAACTGTGTGTCCAGGCCCCTTAGGTGCAACCATTATAACATCGATGTTTTCCTGGGGAATAATCTGCTGATAATGAATATTAAAGCCATGGGCAAACATCAGCACATCCCCTTCCTTCATATGCTTTGATATTTGGCTCTTATATATATCCGCTGCCAGCTCATCAGGAACAAGCATCATTACAAAATCTCCAGCTGCAGCTGCAGCCTCAACCTCCATTACCTTAAGACCAGCCTTCTCAGCCTGAGCCCAGCTCTTAGAGTCCTTTCTAAGGCCTACTACTACATCGGCTCCACTTTCCTTCAGGTTAAGGGCATGAGCATGTCCTTGGCTTCCATAGCCAATTATTGATATAACCTTCCCGTCTAGAAGTCCTAAATTACAATCAGTATCATAGTATTTTTTAATCATTTTTATTCCTTCCCTCCATAAACTATTTATTTTGAAAGCCCCTCCCCATAGCAGTTATGCCTGTCCTACAGATCTCCACTATGTCATAGCAGCTTAGCATATTCAAAAAACCATCGAGCTTTTCTGGTGCTCCAGTTATTTCAATAATCATACTTTCCTTGGAGAGGTCTATGATTTTTGCTCTATATATATCTACAATCTCTTTTATTGCTGTTCTGTTTGTTTTATCAGCCTTAATCCTAATAAGCAGTAGCTCCCTATATAAGCTGTTCTCCTTTTCAAGGGTAAAAATTTTCTTCACTACCTCCAGCTTTTCTGTCTGAGTGATAACCTGGCTAAGATTATTACACTCTTCACCGGAAACAATAGTAATCCTGGATATCATAGGATCATTGGTAGCAGATACCGTAAGAGAATCAATGTTAAAGCCTCTTCTACCAAAAAGACTAACCACACGGGTTAAAACATTTGCTTCATTGTCCACATATATACTTATAACCTCTCTTTTTGCCATTGGTCTCTCTCCTTTCTAATCGATTATTACATCCTTTATAGTCCCACCAGAGGGTATCATAGGGAGAACTCTTTCCTCTCTATCTATAATACATTCTATCCATACAGGTCCCTTTTCCTGAAGAGCCGATTTAAAAGCTTCTTTAAGCTCTTCCAGATTTTCCGCTCTATAGCCTTTTACTCCATATCCCTCTCCTAGCTTTACAAAATCTGTTTTCCTCTCAGGGGTAGTTTGTGAGAATCTTCCCTCATAAAAAGCCTTCTGCCACTGATAAACCATTCCTAAAACCTTATTATTCAAAATAACGGTTATAATGGGCAAATCATAGGATACAGCAGTGCAACCTTCATTAAGATTCATGTGAAAGGATCCATCACCTGTAATATGAATCACTCTCTTATCAGGACAACCAATCTTAGCTCCAATAGCCGCTCCATAGCCAAACCCCATAGTTCCAAGACCTCCACTAGTTAGAAAGGTATGGGGCTCCCTATGAGGCAGATATTGAGCTGCCCACATCTGATGCTGACCTACATCGGTGACATATAGGGCATTTCCCTCTGTCAGCTCTGCTATGGTATCCATGATTTCCTTAGGTTTTAAGGAGCAATCTAAAGCCTCATCATAAATGATATTTCTGCTCTTCCAAAGTTTTATAGTTTCATTCCATTCTTTATAAGTGTTTTCCTTTAGAAGGGGAAGCAGCTCCCTGATAAACGTCTTAACATCCCCTTTTATAGTTACATCGGTATCCACATTTTTATTAAACTCACTCTTATCAATGTCCACATGAATAATGCAGGCTCTCTTAGCAAATTCATCACTATTTAATGCAACTCTATCACTAAACCTCGCTCCAAGAGTTATAACCAAGTCTGCTTCCTCCACTGCCATATTAGCAGTTACGCTTCCATGCATACCAATTAAGCCCAAATTATAAGGATTTTCATATTCAAGGGTACCTGCCCCCATGATTGTATAGGTGCCTGGTATATTAACCTTCTCCATAAGCTCTCTTATTTCCCTGCTGGCATCTAGCGCTCCTCCACCAATATAAAGGACAGGTCTTTTACTGTTATTGATTATCTCAGCTACCTTCACCAAGCTTTCTTTTCTAAGCTCCGGTAAAGGCTCCAAGGATAATGGCTCCACCCTGTCATACTCAATAGTAGCTGCAGTAACATCCTTAGTAATATCCACTAGCACAGGGCCCTTTCTGCTGCTATTAGCTATCTTGAAGGCCTCTCGAAGGGCACTTGGTAAATCCTCAATTTTTTTGACAAAATAATTATGCTTAGTCACCGGCATTGTTATTCCTGTGATGCATACCTCCTGGAAGGAATCTCTCCCGATGAGATCACTAGGGACGTTACAGGTTATGGCAACTAAAGGTATGCTGTCCATATATGCAGTAGCTATACCTGTCACAAGATTGGTAGCACCCGGGCCACTGGTAGCAATAACCACACCAGTTTTTCCTGTAGCTCTTGCATAACCATCGGCAGCATGGGAAGCTCCCTGCTCATGTGCAAAGAGATAGTGATTTATTTTATTTGAATATTTATATAACGCATCATAGATATTAAGAGCTGCTCCCCCTGGATAGCCAAATATTGTATTGACTCCCTGCTCTAATAAAATTTCCATGACTAATTCAGCCCCTGTTATAACCATTTCCTCCGCCTCCTTTATAATTTTTTCTTTTTTTGTTTCGAAGTATTATTCTCCACAGTTTGACATATTTCTTATATTTATTACTTTATAATTTACGAAATAGTAATATTATTGTCAATATTTTTATTTATATTATTAAATAACTTAAACGTTTACCGATAAAGTTTTCTAAATTTTATAATAATTATATTGACACCGACATAATTCGATGATAAACTACTTTCAACTCACCTCTATAAACTCAATGATAAGGAATAGTAAAAGGAAAGGTCATTTCAGAGAGTCGTTGTCCGCTGAAAAACGATATGATTATTCCTTCGAACTCGCCTTTAAGAGGTTTCTCTGAAAAAAAAAGTAGGAGGCACCGGAAAGCCCACCGTTAAAAGGGCAGGATGCTCCTGAAACTTCAGGCAGGATCTGAAAAAGATTATTTCGGATAGTTTTTCTAACTTCCAAAGTAAAGAAGAGTGGTACCGCGGAAGCAGCCTTTCGTCTCTTTAAGAGATGAAAGGCTTTTTTATTTAAAACCATGTAAATTAAGATAAAAAGAAAAATACTTATTCCCATCAATCATCACAGGAGGAGATAAAAGTGTATAACTATCAAAAGTATGGTATAGGGTATTTCACCCCACCTGAGCCTTCAAACAGCTGGGTTACAAAGGACCACATAGAAAAGGCACCAAGATGGTGCAGTGTAGATTTAAGAGATGGAAACCAGGCACTTATAGTTCCTATGAGCTTAGAAGAAAAATTAAGCTTCATGAAGCTTTTACTAGACATAGGCTTTAAAGAAATTGAGGTTGGCTTTCCTGCCGCTTCAGAAACAGAGTATAAATTTTTAAGAACTATCATCGAAGAAGATATGATCCCAGAGGATGTAACACTCCAGGTGCTTACTCAATCGAGAGAGCATATTATAAAAAAGACCTTCGAAGCCATTAAAGGTATAAAAAACGTAGTAGTACATCTATATAACTCTACCTCTGTGGCTCAAAGGGAGCAGGTATTTAAAATGAGCAAGGAGGAAATCATAGGCATAGCCGTGGAAGGTGCAAAGCTATTTAATGAATATGCCAGCACTATGCCCGATACGAGCTTTACCTTTGAATACTCTCCTGAAAGCTTTACGGGAACAGAAATGGAATTTGCTCTAGAAATTTGCAATGAGGTCATCGATATATGGAAGCCCTCACCAGAAAGAAAGGTTATAATAAATCTTCCCTCTACAGTTTCTATGTCCATGCCTCATATCTATGCTAATCAAATTGAATACATGAGCCGTAACCTCCACTATAGAGATAACGTAATAGTTTCTCTTCATCCTCATAATGATAGAGGAACCGCCGTAGCTGAAGCAGAGCTAGGCCTCCTCGCCGGCGCTGAAAGGGTTGAAGGAACCCTTTTTGGCAATGGAGAGAGAACCGGTAATGTGGATATTGTAACCCTTGCAATGAACCTTTACTCTCACGGCATTGATCCTCTACTGGATTTTTCCCATATGCCAGATATAGTTAAAGCCTATGAGAAGTTCACCGATATTAAGGTTCACCCAAGACAGCCTTATGGCGGGAAGCTTGTTTTTGCAGCTTTTTCCGGCTCTCATCAGGATGCCATAGCTAAAGGAATGAAGTGGCGAGAGGATAATTCTTTATCAAGCTGGAGTGTTCCTTACCTTCCCATAGACCCCACGGATGTGGGCAGAGAATATGAATGTGATGTGGTGAGAATTAACAGTCAATCAGGCAAGGGC